>SLSB01000673.1 GCA_007130675.1 Candidatus Hydrogenedentota bacterium
ACGCTGCAGCACAAAGCGGACGCCTTTGACGAATTGCAGAGAGAAAACGCCCGCCTGACGGAGATGCGCACAACTCTGCATGAAAGACTACGCAAGCTCCTGGCATTCACCAAGGCCTTGGCCGCGGAGATCCGCCAATGACACGTTCTACCCATCGAACTCAGGTGGCGGGGGTGACGCTTGACCTGCCCATGTACCGTGACGCCGAAACCACCGAGAAACTCGCCCAGGAAGTCACCCAGCGCATTCGCGAGATTGAAGAAACCAGCCAACGTATCGACACACAAGCGTTCGCGTTAGCCGCCGCCGTCTCGTTTGCTGCCGAACTTGCCGACGCCCGAGAGGAACACCGCCGCGACTCGGCAGATGCAGCCAAGTCGCTCACGGCCATCCTTGCGCGCCTGGACGAAATCATCCAGAGCTTCGCCGACGCCGGCCTTCAATAGCCGCAGGCCTCTGATACCGCCCAAGTCAGCAGGCATAGAGGGCAGTCCCGGAGCGCTGCCCAACCGCCAGAGCCAAGCTGCGCAAGACCCAAGTTCCCGAAGTACATTCTTGTCCCCACAAAATCCGACCACGAACTGAGAGAAGCGCGCTGGAAGACCACCAGTTCTCGGGGTGACGAGGGCCATACCACGGCGCATATAGCGTCTGATAATATATATTATGTTTCAATAAGGGCAATGTGGTTAGCTGCCGCGAACGCCGATTATTGCGAATCCACTGCCTGGTGGCCTTGCAAAATGTCATATTTGTACCTAATGCAATGCGTAAGAAGACATCTCTAAATGGCTTTTGCGTTGGCGCTTACATCGTTAGAAGGTGACATGAATCTGATCGCATCGCACGGATTTTCAGTAGTTGTCGGAAATTGTGAAGAGACAGGCGATGCGGTGCTGGGATTGCATTGGGGCTCCGTGGGGCCAGTGGGCGGGCCTGGTTAAGGCAGGAAGATGGCGGCGAGTCGAAACTCGCGCGAGTGGACAAAAAAATGGAGCGGGATACCGGGCTCGAACCGGCGACATCCAGCTTGGGAAGCTGGCGCTCTACCAACTGAGCTAATCCCGCTCGACGAGCAGTAGTTTATCACCAGACCCGCGCGCTGTCAACGACAATTTTTCCTCGTAGTCGGCTCTCCCCCACCTCTCAGGTACCGAAACATCTCGGTTGGGCGATGCCGCGTGAGACGAGGAGTTACAGCCCCTTGGACCCCAAAGCCTGCCTAGCCTTTGCGTGGACCGCCGCACGCGAGGTTCGGCACCATAAAGGCAAGGCCAGGAAACCCACTGAGGAGGCGTCTGCACTCGCAGAATGTCCGCGAGACCGCCCACAAATCTTTTCCGACTTCAGACAGGGTAATTTTTTGACAAAATCAAGGATAATGAAGGAACCTATCCGCCCGATAAAAGCTTGTGGTTGATTTGTTTAGGCGCTAATGCCCCCCATTTTAGGATGACTCATACCATGCGGCCGACGCTTCAGGTTCAATGAGCACGGGAATCGGACACTTTTGGCATATTGGCTGTCAAGGGATTACGACCTTTCCAGCGTTTCAGATATGTTTCGTCTCGGCATCGGTGGGATGGGATTTGCAACTCGAGACCGCAGTGAGAATGTAATGCTTCGATTACGTTGGGCGCTCCGTCTGTCATGCCGGGACATTTTGAGGACATCATGCTTCCGTTGGAATAGGGCACCGCTTGGTCACAAGATGCCGCTAGCTCAACACTCCCTCGAAACAGGCCCAGGGGGGGCCACGTGCGCTCCCAGATACCCCTTCCTTGGCTCCTTATGCTCTCCCCCGCTTTCTTCTCATGCATTTCCTTCACGCCCGCAGCGTTTGACGTCATAAAGTCTCGGCGCTGATGAACTCAGTTAAAGAACTCAACGTCACGCACTGGCTCAAAAGCGGCCTGCGGATTCAAGCAAATGCAGTTCGCAGAATCACCCTGCCACAGACACATGATATTCCCGGACGCCTCAACCGAGCCCCGCCAGATGAGCCAAACCCACGAATGCGCGCGATCTGAATCGCACAATTCCTGGCCCGACCAGGTTTGTTGAGACGCCCCGAGGCGCGCATGGTGGGAGGTCGAGAAGAGCCCCTTGGGTTATGCTTTCGGGAGTCCAGCTCAAAGACGGCATGATGTGCTTTGAAATCAAGCAGCCCTGTCTGCAGGGGTATTCGAGGACTGTCACGGCCTGACCAAGGCAAAGAAATGGCGCGCCCGGTAGGATTCGAACCTACGACTTCTTGCTCCGGAGGCAAGCGCTCTATCCCCTGAGCTACGGGCGCGCGGGATGCGGCTGATTGCGCAGATGAAAGTATAGCACAGGGACTGGGGCTTTTCCAGAATCTGAGTTGCGCAAATTGTGGTTGCGATCGTTTATTGGGGGTTGGCCTGTTCCGCGCGCACGAGGGCGCAGCCTGCAGCACCGATGACGCCTGCGTCTCCGCCGAGACCCGCGGGCACGATCTCGGCACGTTTTCCTGGCACGTCGAAGCATTGTGCTCGGGCAGTTTCGCGCACGGGCGCAAACAGCACGTCTCCGGCGTTGATCATGCCGCCGGCGAGCACCACCATTTCGGGATTGAGCAGGTTAATCAGGCTGCCGATGCCGATGCCCAGCCAGCGGCCGGTTTCTTCCATGACCCATCGGGCAAATGTGTCCCCCTGCTCGACGGCATCCGAGATCATCTTCCCCGTGAGCTTATCGAGGTCGCCGCCGCACATCTGGGTCAGGACCGTGTCCAGCCCGCCCTGTTGAATCCGTTTCTTTGCGGTCCGCAGCATGCCGGAAACCGAGGCGTACTGTTCGAGGCAGCCTTTGGCGCCGCAGTTGCATTGGCGGCCGTCGCGCCTGACGCATAAGTGGCCGATTTCAGCCGCGGTGCCATCGGGCCCCCGCAGCAGTTGGCCGAGCACGACAATCCCTCCGCCGACGCCCGTGCCAAGCGTCAACAGGACCATCGATTCCACGTTCTTGCCGACGCCGAGCCAGAATTCGCCGTAGCAGGCCACGTTCGCGTCGTTATCCACGTATGCGGGGATATTGAGCCGCTCGCGCATGAGTTTCGCGAGTGGAACGTCTTTCCATCCGGGGAGATTCGGGGGCGCGAACACCACGCCGGTCTGCCAGTTCATCGGGCCGGGCGCGCCGATGCCCATGGCGGCCACGCCGGAACGCTGCAGGTTGGCGGCCTCGAGCGCGGCATCCACCCCCTCGGCCATCTTCGCCAGGACGGCTTCCAGTCCCTTTTCCGCGTCGGTGGGACGCGAGTCTTTGCCCATCACGTCGCCTTCGCGGCTTACCACGGCGGTCTTGACGTTGGTGCCCCCGAGATCGATCCCGATATATGCTTCGCTCACGATGTTGCTTCCTCCATGCCTTCAATAAACTCGATGGCTCTGTCCATGCGCGCGAGGCATGCGTCTTTGCCCAGGAGTTCGAGCAACTCGAAAAGTCCCGGCCCGATGCTTTTTCCGGTGCAGGCCAAGCGCGTGGGATGCACAAACTGCCCCAACCCGACCCCGGCCTCTTCGCTGAGCTTTTCGTAGGCGGCCTTGATGGTGTCGTGGTCCCATGACACAATGTCCTGGAGTATGCTTCGGATTGTGCGCATTTTATCGGGGGCTTCTTCTTTTTGCCACTGTTTCTTTACGGCCTTCTCTTCGTATTCCGCCGGTTCCACGAAAAAGAAATCGGTATACGGCACAATATCGTTGAGGGTGGGAATCTTGGTTTGGCAGATTTCAGCCATTTTGGTGAGCCAGGCTTCGGATTTTTCGGTTGTATCGAATCCGGCCTTTTCAAGTATCGGAACAACGCGATCACGCAACTGCTCGGGTGTCAGGCGGCGGATGTGCTGTCCGTTAAGCCACTGGAGCTTCTTGATGTCGAACTTTGCCGGGGAGGCCCCGAGCCGTTCCGCACTGAAATGCTGGATCAGCTCGTCGCGCGTGAACAATTCCCGGCCTTCGTCCTCGGGCGTCCACCCCAACAAGACCACATAGTTTATGAGCGCTTCAGGCAGATAGCCGTCGTTGCGCCAGTCCAACACGTTTGCCCCGTGCATGCGTTTACTGTATTTCTTACCCGTCTCGTCGAGCACCATGGGGAGATGAGCGAATGCGGGCAGTTGGTAACCCAGCGCGTTGAAGAGCATTACGTGGCGCGCGGCATTGGTCAGGTGGTCGTCGCCGCGGATGACGTGCGAGATCTTCATCATGCCGTCATCGACCACTACGGCGAGGTGGAATACGGGATCGCCGTTGGGTTTCAGGATTACGAAATCGTCGTATTCACGGTTCTGTGTGCGCACTTCGCCCTGTACCAGATCTTGGATGACGGTCTCGCCCTCGGGTACCTTGAATCGGATGGCATAGGGTGCATCGCCCATGGCGACGACCTGCTCGGGTGCGGCATCGCGCCATTTACCGTTGTAGCGCGGGGGGCGCTTCTCCTGACGGGCTTGCTCACGCATCTGCTCGAGTTCTTCTTTTGTGCAGAAGCATTTGTAGGCTTTGCCCTCCTCGAGCAGGCGGAACGCCTCTTTTCGATGCAATTCACGCCG
>SLSB01000566.1 GCA_007130675.1 Candidatus Hydrogenedentota bacterium
AAACCTGCTCTCGCTGCTTCTCCAATGCCGGTATCGTCTCCATAATGCTTCCCCCTGTGCCGGTTGTACCGGCTTGGACGTGCCCTGCAATGCAAATATTGTAGAGGACATATACAATATTTGCAAGAAAACAAAAGCATCAACACCCAAACCCTCAACCATGACGCAGGCCCAATCCGAAAACAAACCTTGACTCGCCCACGTCCGTTCTCTATAATCCCCACAACTTCCGCAAAGAGGAACGTATATTCGGGGATGTAGCTCAGTTGGGAGAGCGCTTGTCTGGCAGACAAGAGGTCAGGGGTTCGATTCCCCTCATCTCCACCAACAATATCAAGGACTTACGCAAATCCGCGTAAGTCCTTTTTCTGTTTGTGTCAGCACAATGTCAGCAGGAAACCTCAGTTTTGTGGGTTTTTTTTGCATCCCGCCCACACACCGCATGGAGGCTTTCACAGCTTGCGCCCCCCGTCGCCGCTATCCGGGAAACATCCACGCGCACGCGAGACAGAGAGGCACACTATGTGAATGTATGGGAGCCCGTCCCTCGTGTTTAGCGAAGGGAAGTTTTCTCACGTAAGCATTGATGCTGCACGAAGATCGGTATTACGATAAAACCGTTGGGTAATACTAGCAGTCTGTTCGACCATGGGGTACGATTATCCTGATTTTGCGTGTTTTTGCACCCGCCCATGGATGGGGTGGCCGTCTCGGTCCGTCTGATACTATCGAGTTGCATATTGGCACAGAAGTATGTAGAACAGAGGAGCGGGTTGTTTCGAATTACGGGGGCCACCGCAATGGGAAAGTTATAGATAGAGCACAGCCCCAACCGCGCCGGACGAGGCGCAGCACCAACAGGACCATACGCATGAGCCAACCCATCCACAATGGAAACGGAATCGCCGGATTTATCTGGAGCATCGCCGATGATGTGCTCCGCGACGTATATGTGCGCGGCAAGTACCGCGACGTGATTCTCCCCATGACCGTCATCCGGCGGCTCGACTGTCTTCTGGAGCCCACCAAAGACGCCGTCCTCAAGATGAAGCAGCAACTGGACAAAGCGAAGATTGCCAACCAGGACGCCGCACTTACCAAGGCGGCAGGCCAAGCTTTCTACAACACGTCGGATTTCACGCTCCGGCGCCTTCTCGACAGCCCCAAGCAATTGCGCGCTAACTTCGCCGCATACCTGGACGGATTCTCGCCCAATGTCCAGGAGATCATCGACAAGTTCGATTTCCGCAACCAGCTCCGCAAACTCGACGAAGCCGATGTGCTGGGCCACCTCATCGAGAAGTTTGTCAATCCCGGCATCAACCTCAGCCCGGAACCCGTCTACGACGGCCAGGGCAACGTCAGACTCCCCGGTCTCGACAACCACCACATGGGCTTGATCTTTGAAGAACTCATCCGGCGCTTCAATGAAGAGAACAATGAAGAGGCCGGCGAACACTTCACCCCGCGGGATGCCATCCGACTGATGGCCAACCTCATTTTTCTGCCCATCGCCAACGAGATCGAATCAGGCACCTACCTCGTCTACGACTGCGCAGGCGGCACCGGGGGTATGCTGACTATCGCGGAAGAGACCCTCAAGGAACTGGCGGCACAACACGGCAAGACGGTCGAGATTCACCTCTACGGCCAGGAATCCCAGCCCGAAACCTACGCCATCTGCAAAGCCGACCTGCTGTTGAAAGGCGAAGGGGAGGAGGCCAAGAATATCCATTACGGTTCAACCCTATCCAATGACGCCTTCCCGAGCCTTGAATTCGACTTCATGCTGAGCAATCCGCCCTACGGCAAGAGCTGGAAGACCGACCTCGACCGCCTGTGCGGGGGCAACAAGAAAGACATCCAGGATCCCCGCTTCGTCGTCGAGCACGCCGGCAATCCCGAGATGAATCTCGTCACCCGTTCCAGCGACGGCCAGATGATGTTCCTGGTCAACATGCTCAGCAAGATGAAGCGCAATTCCCCCTTGGGCAGCCGGATTGCCGAGGTTCACAACGGCTCTTCGCTGTTCACCGGCGACGCGGGCCAGGGCGAGTCCAACATCCGCCGCTGGATCATCGAGAACGACTGGCTTGAAGCCATCATCGCCCTTCCCCTGAACATGTTCTACAACACCGGCATCGCGACTTACATCTGGGTGCTCACCAACCGCAAACCCGTTCACCGGAAGGGCAAGGTCCAGCTCATCGACGCCACCGAGTGGTACGGGCCGCTGCGCAAGAATCTCGGCAAGAAAAACTGTGAACTCACGCACAACGACATCAAGCGCATTTGCGACGCGTTCCTGGCCTTCGAGGAATCCGAGAAGTCCAAGATCTTCCCCAACGAAGCCTTCGGCTACTGGAAGATCACCGTAGAACGTCCGCTGCGCCTCAAGGTCGACCTGTCCGAAGAGCACCGGGCCAGGTTCCACAAGGCCTGCCAAAAGGTCAAAGAAACGCCTCTGGCCGCGCTTGTGGACCGCGTGGTCGAGTTCATGGGCACGGGACCTCATAAGAATTTCGACGTGTTTTTGGACGCCGTCGAAGACGATGCAAATCAGCACAACCTCAAGCTGACCACCAAGCGCAAGAACCTGCTCAAAACCGCCCTGGCCGAACGCGACGAAACCGCCGACCCGGTCCTCAAGAAGGTTCACAGACCCGGCAAGGCCGAGGCAGATCCGTTGCACGGCCGTTATTCCTCACCCGTAGGCGACAAAGCGCTCGTGGTGGAATACGAACCCGATACCGACCTGCGCGACACCGAGCAGGTGCCCCTCCTCGAGGAGGGCGGCATCGAGGCATTCTTCAAACGCGAGGTGCTGCCCTACGTCCCCGACGCCTGGATAGACCCCGGCAAAACCGCCATCGGCTACGAAATCTCATTCACGCGCTACTTCTACAAACCCCAGCCCCTGCGCACCCTCGACGAAATCAAGGCCGATATCCTCGCCATCGAGCAGGAAACCGAAGGACTGCTGGAAGAAATTATTGGAGGAGGTACTCAATGAAGGCTATCGAAGCGAAGCTTCTTGAATTTCTGAAGAAATCAACCCAGTTTGTCATTCCGATCTACCAACGCACCTACAGTTGGACGGAGCGGGAGTGCAGACAGCTTTGGGACGATATCCTGCGCACAGGTCAAAATGACGACATCTCGGCGCACTTCGTTGGCTCCATCGTTTATATCGAGAAAGGGCTGTATCAGGTGTCCAGCTCATCGCCACTTCTCGTAATAGACGGGCAGCAGCGATTGACCACCACAATGCTCATCCTCGAAGCGCTTGCCAGAAGTCTCGATGGCAGCGAGCCCGTCGACGGATTTTCCGCAAAGAAGCTCCGCAACTACTATCTGCTAAATCCGCTGGAAGAGGGAGACCGCGGCTTCAAACTTCTTCTCACGCAGACAGACAAATTCAGCTTGCTTGCCCTGGTACATCAGAAGAAACTGCCAGAGGAACGCTCACTGCGTATCGCGGAGAATTTCGGCTTCTTCGAAGAGCAAGTGAAAGCCCTCGGAAACGACCTCGTACCCCTCTGCAAGGGCCTCGCAAAGCTCGTCATTGTGGACATTTCCCTGAGCCGAGACCAGGACAATCCGCAGCTTATCTTTGAAAGCAAGAATTCGACCGGTCGCGAACTGAGCCAGGCCGACCTGATTCGCAATTTCATCCTGATGGGCCTGGAACCTGAGCACCAAAGACGCCTCTATGAAGACCATTGGCGCCCCATGGAGGTCGCCTTCGGCCAGGAAGCCTACGGAACGCATTTCGACGGCTTCATGCGGCACTATCTGACCCTCCAGACCGGCGAGATCCCCAACGTACGCGCAGTCTACGAGGCCTTCAAGAGCCACGCCCGTTCTCCCGAGGTTGCCGTGGCAGACGTGGACGCCTTGGTGGCGCACATTCACACCCACGCCGGGTATTACTGTGCGATGGCCCTCGATAAAGAGTCTGACAAGGACTTGGCCGATTCCTTCCAGGATTTGCGTGACCTGAAAGTCGACGTGGCGTTCCCATTCCTTTTGGAACTGTACAGGGACTACGTCGAGGGGCGACTACCGAAGGAGGACTTCGTCAAAGCGGTGCGGCTGGTAGAAGCCTACGTATTCCGCCGGGCGGTATGCGCCATTCCTACTAACTCGCTCAACAAGACCTTCGCCACGTTCGGGCGTGCGTTGAAGAAAGACCGCTACTTGGAGAGCATCAAAGCCCACTTGCTGACACTGCCGTCCTACCGCCGATTCCCGAGTGACGAGGAGTTCAAACGCGAGTTGTCGACCCGGGACCTCTACAACTTCCCTCGTCGCAGCTATTGGCTGCGCCGCCTGGAAAACCACGGACGCAAGGAGCGGGTTCTCGTCGACGAATACACCATTGAGCATATCCTGCCGCAGAATAAGAACCTTGCAAAGAAATGGCAGGAGGCACTTGGCGCCGACTGGCAGCGCGTGCAAGAGACCTGGCTGCATACCCTTGGCAACTTGACGCTCACCGGCTACAACGCCGAATATAGCGACCACACCTTCCCCGAGAAGCGCGATATGAAAGGCGGCTTCAAGGAAAGCCCG
>SLSB01000446.1 GCA_007130675.1 Candidatus Hydrogenedentota bacterium
CGTCACAGCGCAGTATGACATAGTCCCAGAGCCTAAGTCAAACACCCACTTGCGCCCAAATCGCCGAGAAATCTGAAGCAAAGTGTATCCCGCTTGGGCTTTCGGAGTGCACGCCGGGATGTCAAAACACCAAGCGGGTGACTTCAGGGTGAAAATTCGGGGCCGACCGAACAAGGCCGTCGTTCTGCCTTCTGGAGTGCCGAAAGCGCGGCAATGTGCCAAGTTAAACCGAGAGTGACGCAAGGGGAAGGGCCAAGTCCAATAAGGCGCGGAGCTCATCGTCATTGCTGCGCCAGGGTCTTCCCGAAATGTCCCACCCGTCACATCCCCCTGCCCACAGCGAATTTTCCTGCCTTCCCCCATCATTCCTCGGAAACAGAAGGAAGGCATATGCGTGCAAATCCTTGAGGGTTATTGCGATATGCAGACGGAGGGCCACCGCAGACGCGCTCGAAGCTTCGGCTGAAGGCGGCGGTGGTGCTGTAGCCGAGGTCGCGCGCCACTTCGGCTATCGTCTTGCCGGGAAGCAGCAGGAGTTGCTGGGCCCTTGCAACGCGGGTTTGGTTCAGGAAGTGGCGAAATGTCATCCCGGTTCGCTCACGGAACAGCCGGCCGAGGTGCGTGGCCGAGAGGCCAAGAGACGCCGCCACATCATTCCTCGTGACGGGGTCGCCCAAATGGCGCATTGCCACGTCACAGGCTTGCGCAATCACCTGATCGCGTGGGGCCGTTGTTTCGCGCAGAACCTTGTCAGCCAAGGGAAGTAGTTGTGCATCAAACCACTCGAGTATGTCGGGCGTTGTACGCAGGGCGGCCATGGCCATGGCGTAACGGGCCTCGATTCGGTCTATCTCGCCGGAAGGGTCGCAAACCTCCCGCAAACTCGCAAGCACATTCAGGACCATCTGGGTAAAGAGGCACAGGCGCACAGCGCCGTTGTCCCCCGGATACGCAGCGACAAGGCTCAGTTGGGTTTCGATCGCATCCTCGAACATCGAGCGGTCTCTCTCAAGGGCGGCCCGTCTGATTGTTGCGCCAAGCGCGGTCATGCGGGAAACCAGCTCTTCGAGGGAAGTCTCCAATTCAGCGTTGCCGTCCTTCAGCGACAGCGACTTCCTGCCGAGGTTTGCGTGGGCCTCTTGATAAGCGTTGGCAAGCGATACAAACGGTGCGCTCGCGTCGCTTGCCCCGATCACAAGAGGCTGCTCTGTCTTCGGTTGCAATGCCGCCTTGAGCTTGTCCGCGGTCTCTTGCACGCGCAAGCCGCGCAGCAACGGATTGCGGGGGCGGCCGGGACTGAGCAACACCACCAATTCGTCGGGCCGTATCGAGCAGATAATCGTGTTGAGGACGTCATCGAGCAAGCGCTGAGCAGGTTCGAAGAGGGCGGGCAGATCAACGGTGGTTTGTAGACGTTTCCGCGCGAATGCGGCGCTCGCGCGCTCCGGCCTGATCACGATGACGGCGCTCGGAGGTTCTGAGAATCCTAACGCTTTGGCTCGGGCGGTGATATCCTCTGGGGTCGCATCGGGGTGGGTCAGAGCGTACCAGGCGAAGTCGCGCTCGAGGTGGCTTTGTATCCGCCCGAACATGGCCTCGCGCGACATCAGCCTGGCGACGCTCTCGATCAGCACCCCGAGCCCGCGCGCCGCTGCCTTGAGACGCGACTGGATTCTTCGCAATGCCGGACCGTCCACGACATCGAGTTCCGCGAAAGCCTTGGCCAGTCTTTTGCGGTCCAGACCCGGCAGGTCCCGCACCCGCCCCCATACATCGTCAAAGCCATGCGGCAACCTGTTCGCGCAGGCAATCTGGCCGCCCATGACTTCGCCGACCCGTTTGCCGTTTACCACGATGGGCGCGATGATTTCGCTGAGACCGGCGTGGCATTGGTACGCCCACGAACGGCCGCTTTTACGCACACGCGCGATCCATTTGGCATCGCACTCGTGGCAGCGCCGGTCGCCTTCCGGGTGGGCGCGCAAAGCGGCACAGAATGCCGACTGACCCGGCGGCCCCAAGGGCGTTGCCGAGCGCAGCAGGTCGGCCAATTCGTCTTGCCACTCGAATTCGCGGGCATTGCCAACCACGTATTGTTCAATACCCTCCGTTCCAAACCATACGGCCAGCGCTCCGAGCCCGAGTTCCTCGGAAAGCAATCGCAAATACGACACCGCGAAGGCAAACGCCGGCTCAATCTGCCCGCGCACCTGCTCGAGCGTCTGCCCCGAGTCGCGGCCGATGGTGCGCATTCGTGCCGCCCCGGCGGTGTCTTTCTCACGCGTGTGTCTGCTCATAACGCTTTCCCGTGTGTCCCGTGGCCCGCTTTGGCACGAGGACGTTTGCATGCCATGGCAATTGTGGCCCCGTTATGCACCGATTGTTCCCAGAGCATTCAGGAAACTTTTCCCATAATGTTAAATCAAAGCCTATATTATCAACAAGGTGCGCGTCATTTGTGCTATAAGAAGGAGGTTGGCGCGAAGGGCGCCAGCAGTTTTCCCTGCGCGGGGAGAAATCATGGTGAGTGTTATCAAGTGATTGAAAGGAGAGAGACAATGCGTGCGAAAGACCGAGGATTTACACTGATCGAGTTGCTTGTGGTAATTGCCATCATTGGCATTCTGGCGGCAATCCTGCTGCCGGCCCTGGCGCGGGCCCGCGAAGCGGCACGCCGGGCGGCCTGTGCCAACAACCTCAAACAAATGGGGCTCGTATTCAAAATGTACGCCAACGAATCCCGGGGCGAGCTGTGGCCTTCTCTAAAGAAGTTCAAGGACGATACGAATGACTATAGCGACCTCACTGAGGGTATCTGCCGCTCCCCGAACGCGTTTCCGCCGGTTGGCCCCAACCAGTGGGTTCATTTCGTGTTCGACGCGCCCGCTGTATACCCTGAATACCTGACTGACATCAACGTGCTTGGTTGCCCTTCTGACACCTCGGCCATTGAACCGGGCGCGTGGAATATCGGGGGCGAGCCGGATGGACCCATCAATCCGTGCAAGATTGACTACGCCTCCTACATGTATTTTGGCTGGGCCATTCTCCCCCAGCATTACCTCAACCCAGGGTTCGACGAGAATTCGGACGATCCCGCCGCGATCGACCTTTTTGGATTTGGCGCGGAGGTGATGAACACTCTTGGCGCGGACGGCAATTGGAGCCCGGGCGACTATGACAGAGACGTGAGCCTGCCCGACGATGACAGGGTTGTCTACCGCCTGCGCGAGGGTATCGAGCGGTTTTTCATCACCGACATCAACAACCCGGCCGCCGGTGCAATGGCCCAGTCCGAGGTGGCCGTGATGTACGATCAGGTCGGAACGGATGTCGAGCACTATAACCACGTGCCCGGCGGCGGCAACGTACTGTATATGGACGGGCACGTAACCTTTGTACGGTACCCGGGTACGTATCCCATTTCCCGGACATGGGCCATGTTTATGGATATCGCGGCGGGGAGCTGAACATAGACAGGGGAGCGGAACCATTCCTCCAATCTGTGTTTGCCCGTCAATCCGCTGCAGCGCGCGGCGGATTGACGGGCACATGGTTGTTTCGGTCTTGCTGGCGCGTTATTCGGTGATTTGCCATCGAGACGCGCTGCCAACAGAGCGAATGGGCCAAGGAGCAGAAATGCTGAAAATGAAGACCATTGTGTGTGGACGAAACGGAAGGCTTGTCATGGCTGTGTTCGCGATTCTTGGTTATGCTGCTTGCGCGTCTTCCAACAATGTCGTCCGCGCGCCGGAAAGGCCGGAGGAGAACAGCCACGAGCACCGTGTCAGGGTGGACTGGGGCACCGAGCACCAGGTCATCGACAACTTCGGCGCATCGGACGCCTGGACGATGCAACATATCGGCGGCTGGTCGGAAGAGAACAGGAACCGCGTGGCCGACCTGCTGTTCTCGAAGACCGATGGTGTTGGCCTGTCGGCGTGGCGCTTCAATGTGGGCGGCGGCCGCGATGACGCGCTTATGGCGGCGAATTCCTGGCGCTCGCCCGAGACCTTCGAGGTCGCCGAAGGCGAATACGACTGGTCGCGGCAGGCCAACGAGCGCCGCATGCTTGCCGCCGCAAAAGCCCGCGGCGTCGAACAGTTCATCGCGTTTGCGAAGACCCCGCCCGCGCGTATGACACGCAGCGGACGCACCTATGCCACCGACAGGGACGCACCGACCAACCTGAAAACAGGGTATGAGGGACAGTTCGCGCGGTACCTCGCCGATATTGTCGCGCATTTCGCCAAAAAAACCGACGAAACCCAGCGCATCGAGTTTGATTGGGTCAGCCCTGTCAATGAACCACAATGGCCCTGGGTTCACCCCGGGCAAGAGGGCAACCCGGCAAGTAACGTCGTCATCAAGGACATCGTCGTTGCCCTTGACAAGGAACTGCGGGACCGCGGTCTCGACACGAAGATCCTCGTGCCCGAGAGCGGCAATATGTATGGGCTGTATGCCGAGCACTGCGACCTGACGCTGCGGCACGGCGAGAAATTCGGTGATTATTTTGACGATTTCTGCAATGACCCGAGGGTGAACGATAAACTGGGCAACGTTCTCTGC
>SLSB01000536.1 GCA_007130675.1 Candidatus Hydrogenedentota bacterium
TATCGCGGCGCAATGCGATTGTTCAGGCGATCGAGCGGGCCGCTCCCGCTGTCGTGTCGATCAACGTGGTTCAAACACGCCCCGAAGTGCCTCCGCTGTTCCGCGATTTCTGGGAGTTTTTTGATCTCCCGACGCCGCGCCAGCGCATGCGCAACCGCCGGGTCGATTCGGCAGGAAGCGGCTTCATCATTGATGCGGAGGGCCACATTCTGACCAACTACCACGTGCTCGAGGGGGCCAGCGCCATTGCTTCGGTGACCTTGCCGGACGGCCGCGCCCTCGAGGCCGAGATCGTGGGCGTTGACCCGCGCACCGACCTCGCCCTGCTCAAAGCCCAAGGCAGTGACTTGCCGGTAGCCGTCCTTGGCGAATCCGACGACCTCTACACCGGCGAGTGGGTTATCGCGATTGGAAATCCCTTTGGTCCGCTCATCAGTGATCCGCAGCCCACGGTAAGCGTGGGCGTGGTGTCGGCAAAAGAGCGTCGGTTAAGCCCGACCATCGGCAAAGGCGAACGTCTCTATCAGAAGATGATCCAGACCGACGCCGCCATCAACCCCGGCAACAGCGGCGGGCCGCTGGTAAACGCCAATGGCCAGGTAATCGGGGTCAACACGATGATTTTCAGTCAGAGCGGAGGCAATGTGGGCCTTGGTTTCGCTATTCCCATCCGCCGGGCACGGCGCGTGGCCACTGAACTTAAACAATACGGCCGGCGGCGCGACCCCTGGGCCGGATTCAAGGTCGAGGATGTCGCTGGGCTGCACCGCGATTTTCTGCATCAGCAGGACATTGCAATCGATT
Source organism: Candidatus Hydrogenedentota bacterium (assembly GCA_007130675.1). GTDB lineage: Bacteria > Hydrogenedentota > Hydrogenedentia > Hydrogenedentales > SLHB01 > UBA2224. The sequence continues at coordinate 805 of SLSB01000536.1, forward strand.
ATGGTTGCCTGGTGGTCAACATTCTGCGCGATTCCCCAGCGTATAGAGCCGGATTACGCCCCGGCGACGTGATCGTCAGCATTGCGGGCCAGTCCGTCATGCGCTCGCTCGACATCGACTTCGCCATCTGGGATCACTTCGTGGGCGATGCCATCTCCATCGGGGTAGACCGGCGCGGCGAGCGCCAGGCCTTCACCTTCGTGCTCGAAGAATTGGACCGGTAACTCCCCTCGAACAGATCTTGCGAACGGCCGCTGCTCGGGGTGCAAAAAAACAGACCGATCGGACCGATCCGTCTGATCGGCCCGATCGGTCCAAGATTGCCCCATGTGGGATTACGGCACCTACCGGCGAACGGCGGTGATCCTGATCCATTCTTGGGGTTCGACCTTGCCCTCGACCTGTTTGTTGCGCAGCGTGCGCCTGAATTCCTCGAAATCCCTGCCGGCGGGCGGGAGACGGAAATATTCGCCGGGCCGGGCCCGTTCGAGGCGCTTCCTGGCGTAGGTGCGCTCGACAACGGTCAGTGAAAGACCTTCCTGGTCTTGGTTAAGCCTGACGATCTCGGTGTAGAGGTCTCTGCGGTCTTTGTTCTCTTCTTGGATGAGTTTCTGAATCTCTTCTTTGCGTTCGGTGTCTTCCTGGAGGGCTTCGCTGGGGCGAAGCTCGACGTATCCCCGGTCGTTCTCGCCGATAATACCCTGGCGCTTCAGGGCCTCGATCCTCGGGAAACGCTCCCGTAACTGAACCGCAATCTCCTTGATCCGGGGCGAATCCTCTTTGAGTTCCGAGGCGTGGGCCTGCCGAATCGGGTACAACGCCTTCAGAAACGGTCCGATACGGGACGATTCTGCCGACGTCTCGGCGGCCTCGATGGCGGGCAGTTGTTCCGCTTCGCCCTCGATGAAGTCGAGCACGCTTTCAGCTTGTTGCTCGATGTGCCGGATATCAATTGTGATGCGCGCATCAATCACATGCTCGGTCCGCAGGGCGCATCCCACTGCAATGAGCACGGCCGCTGCTGTCAGGCCAATCATTATCTTTTTCATAACCGTTACTCCCTTTTTGTAATAGACGATTGTCGGTCTGGAGTATTCTCGTTTGCAAATCCCGATACCGCTATTGTTGTACGGGTTCCGTGCGGATGTTTTCAATATTCTCGATAAGCGCCTGTTGCTGGAGCGCCAGAATCTGGCGCATGGATTCTTCGTCTACATTCAGGTCGATTTGGAGGTTGAGATTCACGCTGCGCAGATAGGCATCGCCCGCCATGCTATCCTTGATCCATTCCAGGTCGAGCGTCGCACTGTCGAACGGCCGCCAATCGCCGGTTCCCAGCACATCCGCGCTGATGCGCTCGATGGTCTGGCCGCCGCGCATCCCGCGCAAGTATTGCAGCAGCGCATTCTGCAGCAGGGCCTTATTGATGGCAAAATCGATCGAGGAAACCAGTTTGAGCGTTGCATCATCGAGACCCTCGGGGGTCAGCGTGGCGGCAACACGGCCTTGCGCACGGCCCCGTATGGCATATTCGGGCGGGAGCATCGTCGCGGCGAATTGGGCCAGATCGATGTTGCGCAATTGGACCGTCGTGGTAATCACTGTTGAATCGCCGCCCATGTGCAGGGCCACCGTGCCGCGTGCGATGCCCTCGAACAATTCGCTGGTGAAATGCTCGAGGCGTATCGAATCGCCCTCAAGAATGACAGGCCCCACGATATTTCGCAGGGGGACACCCGCCACCGCGCACTCTGCCACATGCAGCTGCCCGCGGCCGTTGACCGACGTGTCCATCCGCAGGTTTCCCTCCATCGAGAGCCCGCCGAGAGCCAGGGCCGAATCGGCGGTTACCAGCAGCGGCGCCTCGACGCGGTAATCGCAGGTCAGCTCGAGGCGTTCCTGCCACAGAATCTCGCCAGTCCCTTCCGCCAGGCCCTCGACGGCGTCGAGGAGCCCCGCATCGACCAGCAACCGCATCTGCGAGCGGAACGCATAGGGGCCTTCGAGATGGAACGGGTCGAAGGCCACCGTGCCCGCGGCCAGGGTCAGCGTGGATGTTTCTCCGTACTGAAGCACAAACTCCTCAAACGTGCCCGCATAGTCATCGAGGCCAATCGTCGCCTGTCCCGTGGTACGGATAGGCGCATCGAAAAGCGAGTAGTCGCCTAACCGCACATAGTCGCTTTCGGCATCCCAAGACAGCGCCACCCTGCCCTCGCGCAGGGTTAGCGGCAGGGTGAACCGGGCATCCGCGGCGAAATCCAGCTCTTCCGCCCACGGCGAGACGCGCTCCGGTTCAACGCGCCCGGTGACAATGCCGTCGAATTCGAAAGGTTCGAGCCGCAGGCGCCAGCCGCGGCTGGTCGCGGTAAGGTGCTCGCCAGTGGTCATCGAGAAGGCCCGGCCTTCGATGTCGCCCGTGCCCGTGTTGTAGCGGAAACTCGCCTCGGCAGACACCTCGGAAGGGTGCAGCAGTTCGGTGCCCCACGGTCCGGGTGCGCCCTCGATACGCGCTTCTACGTCGATGCCCCCGCCGGTCCACACCGTGTCAACTGAACCGGAGACAATTCGTGCGGCAAACTCGGGCAGCGGGCCCCACTGGGTCAGGGCCGCGAGGCGCGCGGCGTCGACGGTCTCGAGTGCAAATCGGACGCCGATCGGTTCGGGCGGCTCGAGGGCAAATACGGCGGTGAGCGTTCCGCCTTCCACGGGCAAGATGGCTTCTCCCGTGCAGGTCATGGGCTCATCAAGCGTACCCCGGGCATGCACCTGAATGGGCGCGGCAGCGAAGCCCGCATCCGCGCCGAAATCCGGCGTCAGCGTGCCCGTCACTTCGAAAGCGGCATGACTGAGAAACGCTTCCGCCTGCGCGGATACGCCCTGCATTGCGGGGAGCATATCGAGATAAGCCGCGTACCGGGCCGGGAGGAGGTAATCGAGCGCATCGCGCTGCCAATCGCTGGCAGACACCGTGGCCGTGGCCGAGTCTTCATCATAGGAAATCTGCATGTCGAGCGGCAGATCTTCGTTCAGGACAAGGCGCAGGTCGAAAGCGGGAAGTTCGCCCTCGGCGTGAAACTCCGCGGCGTCCAGATGCCAGGCGGTATCCTCTTCGCCCAGCCGGATATGGGTTGCCCTTCCGCTGATGCGGGCCGTCGACGGCACAATACGGCCGGATTCGTAGAAATACATGCCCTCGGCGAGCAGGTCCGTGGCGGTGAACGCTCCGATGGTCACCGGTAGATCGGTTCCGGGCAGGAATACCGTCTTTTCGCCAACGCCCAGAATGCGAAACGCGGGCACCTCCAAGGCAAACTGCGCCACACCCAGCTCGAGGCTGACTCTGGCCGCGCTGTCGATTTCCGCGAGGTTGGGCAGGCTTGCCCGGCAGGTCTCGAGGGCGAATGCCGGGCCGTCGCGCCGGCCGGCGATATGCAGCGTCCCGCCATCGAGGCTAGTGGCGAAATCGCTCAGCGGCAAGTGGGCATGTCCCGTCAGGGCGTCACTGCGCAAAACAAATTGCAGTTCTTCCAACGAAGCGATGTCGAGGCTCATAGCGATGCCAGCGGCTTGCGCCTCGATCGAAGGCAGTTCCAACCGGGTCTCGATGGCTGGAAACGACACCTTTTCGGGCACAAACGTAAGCGCGGGCGCTCGAGCAGGCTCGGCGGATGGCGTGTGCTGGAGACGGGCAGTCAATGCGGAATCCAGGTGTAACCGGATGTGTTCGGCTGAGACGTGGCGTATCCATCGGCCCGTGTCTGGAA
>SLSB01000336.1 GCA_007130675.1 Candidatus Hydrogenedentota bacterium
GCGCAAAGCAGTGGACACAGAGAAGGCGAGACGCCTGCGCTACTTATCTTGCCGGGAGGTAGGCGCGGGGATTTACGGGCTGGCCGTTTCGGCGGACTTCGTAGTGCAGGTGATAGCCGGTGGCGCGGCCGGTCCTGCCGATGGCCCCGATGGTCTCCCCCGCACGCACGCGCGCACCCTGTTTCACGCTCACTTTAGACAAGTGCGCATAGAGCGTGCTGTAGCCGTTGGCATGACTGAGAACCACGTACCTGCCGTAGCCGCGCCGGTCGCGGTCGACTCTCGAGACGACGCCATCGGCAGTCGCAAATACGGGCCAGCCTTTTGGAGCGCTGATATCGATGCCTTGGTGGCGCCGGCTGCCTCCCCCGCCAGCCGAGCGAATGACGCCAAAGTCGGAGGTTACGGTCCGCGCGGCCGCGGGCGTCGGCCAGATGCACGGGATGGGAAACGCCGGTTGAACTTCGGGACGGCGGCGGGCACATCCGGCGACAAGGGTTGCGGCTGTTAGCATGACTGCCAGCCAGACGCCCGCGGCCACGAGCGTTCCTGCTTTCGGCCGCGCCCCATTTCCATGGTTGTACACTCTCATGACCCTTCCGCCATAAGATTTGGTTGATATGCGTAAATTGCCCGTTTGTCAATGAATTATAATACAATATATCGAAAAGGGCAAGTCGGTCCCCGCCATATGTTGAGGGTACTTAAAAGATAACACTACATGCTGGGTCCAAGGGCACGTGCCGGACAGAACGATGTCCGCACGGTGTGTGGGTCTTGGTGAGGCGCGAGCGCCCTTGTTTTCGCGTTGTTGGCACGGCACAATGTGACCATGTTCAAGAACGATCACATCGCCTTCCGGGTGCGCGATCTCGACAACGCTATCGCCTTCTACACCGACAAGCTGGGCATGGCGTTACTCTTCCGGGAGACGGACGAGGCGCACGGCGAAGCGTTTGCTTTTCTCGAGCTCGAGGGGGGCAATCTCGAATTGCTCGAGTCACTGGAGACCCGCATGCCGACAGCGCCCCTGCCCGAGCCACCGTACACACCCCATCTCGCGATTGCCACGGATGATCTCGGCGCCTTCGCCGGGTCCCTTGCCGAACGGGGCGTGCCCATTCTCAAGGGCCCCATGACGATCCCCGGCAAGGTAACCTGGCTCTACATCACCGACCCGGACAACAACGTCATCGAGTTTGTGCAGTGGCTTGACGCGTCTTCGTGAGTCGGCATGAGCACGTTGCCGGCGCGCTGGCGAAAGCCGTGGGCGCGGGGCCTCTTTGTGCTATTCGGAGCGGCGTTCTTCGAGCACGCGTTTCATGGCCTCGCGGTAGCCTTCCATGTCTTCGAGACGCAGCAGGATAAGATAGGTCATGCCGAACCCGTTGGCAGGCAGGGCCATGCTTCGGCGCTCGGGCGAAGCGCCGACTTTCTCGAACCGCAGCGTGTGCGTGCCCGCGAACAGTTGGTGCAGATCGAGGCTCAACCACACGGGGTCCATGCCCGATTCGATGAAATCGCGCGGCGGGCCAATGGGTCTGTCGTTGAGGTAGGGCTGGTATACCCCGCTAAACAGTGAATACCAGACGACGGCATTGAACTGGTAGCGGCCGTCTTCCTCCAAGACCACGTCGAATTCGATGCTTCCGTCGCGTTCACCGGGCCGGAAATGCACGGTCGGGCCGTCCTTCTCGACAGCGTCTTCGGGTGTGGCGCGGAAGGTCAGTTCGCTGGCTTCGAACACACGGTAGGGCGCGATGCGCTCCTCGACAGGCGCGATCGGTTCCGAAATCCCGACCGCCGGGGTCTGGTACCAGAATGCCACCGAGCTGAGCCAGTCGGACCGCTCGATAAACTGGCCGAGGTGCTCGGCAAGGTCCGTAAAGACGCTCCCCCTGTGCTCGATTTCGAAATACAGCGATTCTTTGAACGGTATCGGGTCGGGCAGGTGCCAGCGGTAGGCCGTCACCCGGTCGCCGGGGAAATACCCCTCCCACAGCGACACACCGTAATACGGCCTCGAGAACTGCCGGAACCCCCACGCATCGCAGAAATAGTCTTCGGTGCCCGTGCCGAGCAGCGACGGATAGTCCTCGCCGTCGATGTAGAAGAAATCGTCGCCTTCGCCGAACCACCCGAGCTCCATCTGATGGGCCGAATAGACCGTGCCGACGTAGTGGCCGCGGCCTTTGGTGTCGAGAATAACGTAATTTCCGGGCTTGGCTGGCGTTTCTTGCCGGTATTGCGCATGGAAGTACACGGTGTCCTCGGGAAGCGATTCGTGTTTCTCCCAGTCGAGGTAGAAGTAAAACGAACCGACGCGGTGTTCCTTCGATTCGTTGGTGACCGTCACCAGGGCGCGCTCGTGGAACGGCATGCGCCAGTAGCAGGTGCGCGCACGGCCAAACGACGATGTCGACACCACCTTCGAAGTGAAGTCAACCTGCGCGCCATGGCCTACGCCGAAGAAATCGCCCAGAGGCACCTCGACGCTGGGACGCTCGAGGTCGTCGTAGGTAATGCGCAGCACGAGCGACCGCGGATAGAACGGGTCATACGCGCCGACGGTGCACCAGATGTGTGATATCACGCCGGGACCCTCGAGATCGCCCAGCACGAGGGTCTCGCCCGGCTCGATGGGCCGCGCATCGGCGTTGCTGTCCAGATCCTCGGCGGAACTGCTCTCGCGGCGGGCCTCGAAAGGCTGCACGCGGGTCAATGCACTGAATTCAGAGGACGGCGGGGGCGCCGCGGGCTGCGCTGCCGCCAGGGCCACAAAAACCATTGCTCCAAACACCAAACAAGACATCATGATCCGCATCGAACGCACCTCCTGTAAGACGGCCGCCGCATCGGCCGGTCTCAACACTCACCCGCGGCTGTCAAACATGCGCCGCGGTTGGGAAATCTCCGTCTCGGGAACCTTATCGAGCAGCGTGGGCCGGTACACCACGTGAATGGGGCCTTCACGGTCACCGTGAAACCAGGCCGACAATTCATCGAAGCCTTCGCCGGTCGCATCGAACTGCGGCAGCCACATCTGCGCGCAGGCCTCGGCCAACACAGCCTCGTCTTCCCGGTAACTCCATGTGAGCACGTCGAAATCCTTGCCCAAGGTACGGCCCGCGCGTCGCGCGCCATTGCGCAGCGATACCCCGTCTTCGGTGGCGCTGCAATCGATCAGCGCGGTCACACTGGTATCCATGAGCAGCCGGTGCACACAGCGTGTGACATCGTGGAAGTCGAACGATACCGCGCGAATCAGCGACTCGTCAGGGGCGATACCGGCTTCCTCGAGTGCGCGCAGAAAACCGCGGCGCCGCTCGAGGCCGGGCTGGAAGCCCGTGAACGCCTTGAGCATGGCAATGCGTTTGTGGCCCCGCTCGATAAGAAACTTGGTGCTTTCGTAAGCCCCCTGCTCGAAATCGACCGTCGCGCAGCTCAGTTCGGGAAAACCGTCAAGGCGGCTCAGCACCAGATACGGCGCGCCCCAGTCGTGGATGCGCCGCGCCGTCGTATCATCCAGCGGCAGCGGGCCCGCCACCACGCAACCCCGGTAGAGCTGCTGCCATAACCCGCGCGCATAGTCGCCGTTGGCGGAATTGCCGCCGGGGTTGATATCAAAACAAATATATTCGCCGCGCGAACCGAACAGTTTGAGCAAGCGCCCGAACAGCCACAAGAGCACTTCCTCGCTGATGGGCACCACATCCAGCGAGACGGGCAGTGTCAGGCCGATACAGGCGGTGCCGCCGCCGCGCAGCGCGCGCGCGCCGATGTGCGGCTGGTAATCCACCTCCTCCATAATGGCGAGAATACGGGCCCGGGTCTTATCGGCGACGCCTTCCTTCTGGTTCAGCACCTGGCTGACGGTCTTGGCCGAGACCCCTGCTTCGCGGGCGACATCGTAGATGGTCCAGTGTTTTCCGTTTGGCGGCTCTCTCATTCAACAACAGGCTGTGACAGCCCCTCCTCGGTCATGCCCCATACGCAGAGCATACCCGATGCGGTCCGCAGGGTCAAAACGGGCCCGGACGTCTCGCCGAACCCGGCCGCAGCACTTCTTGTACTTCTTTCCTCTGCCGCAGAGACAGGGCGCGTTTCGAGATACCTTGGCTCTTGGCAGCGAGAGGGCGGATGGCTGGGGCGCCATGCTTACGTCCAGAGTTGCCGCAATGCCTGGAGGGGCGAGCGATTCAGCCAGCCCCGCGCTCCGGTTCGACCCGCCTAATCGTTATAATCCGATCGAGAACCCAAGACGTGACGGTGGCCTCGGGGAGCCTTCTTCGAAGCTCTTCAGATGCCAGCAATTCCGTCATGTGTGAAGCGTCCTCATTTATGGTAACAGTCCGTGGGGAAGTCCTCAGGCCACGCATATCCTTCCTGCGAAAGGTGGGCATCTTTGGAGTGCGGTGGCTTGCCGCCGGGGAACTTACACGAAACTTACACGAAACTTACACGAAACCCTTGATTCGCTCCCCCCATTGCGTCTAGGATGGCTGCTTGATTCGAGTGGACTCCCGGTTCGGGTCCGGGAGCGCAACATGGGGAAATATGCAATGAACC
>SLSB01000410.1 GCA_007130675.1 Candidatus Hydrogenedentota bacterium
ATGAAACGGTCTTGAACGTGTTGCGCATTGATGCGCCCCCCGCGGAACTGGACGAGTGGCGCGAGCTGGTCAGGCGGATGCGCGAGATGAAGGAAGAGGTGCGCGTGGCGGCGGTCGGCAAATACATTGCACACGACGACGCCTACAAGAGCATCAACGAAGCGTTTGATCACGCGGGCGTGGCCAACAATTGCGGTGTGCGGATCGAATGGATCGATTCCGAGCAGTTCGAGAACGGCATATCGCCTGCCGACGTGTTGAAGGATTTTGACGGCGTCTTGATCGGGCCGGGATTCGGCAAGCGCGGGGTCGAGGGCAAGATCAGCGCGGTGCAATACGTCCGCGAGCACAAGAAGCCCTTCTTCGGGATTTGTCTGGGAATGCAGATCGCATGCATCGAAATTGCCCGAAATCTGTTAGGATTAGAAGGAGCGAGTTCGACGGAGTTTGATCCGGAGTGTCCGGACCCGGTTATCAGTCTGCTGACCGAACAGAAGGGCGTGAAAGACATGGGAGGCACGATGCGCCTGGGCGCGTACCGCTGCGTGCTGCAACCCGGCACCAAAGCGTATGAGGCGTACGGGATGGACATGATCTCGGAGCGGCACCGGCATCGCTACGAATTCAACAACATCTACCGCGAGCGCTTCGAGAAGGCCGGGTTGATCTTCAGCGGGGTGCATCCGCGCAAAGACCACGAACTCGTCGAGATCGCCGAACTCGAGGACCATCCCTGGTTCTGCGCATCGCAATTTCACCCGGAATTCAAGAGCACGCCTTTGAAAGCCCAGCCGCTGTTTCGCGAATTTGTGAAAGCCGCGCTGGCGGAAAAGAAGTCGCGTGGAACATGATGTCGACATAAGAGAACACTTTCGCATGGCGCTTTCGCACCGCGAGAAGGCGCGCAAACTCCAGCAAGAGAGCGCGGCCGCGTGGTCCGCGGGCAAGATCGACAACGACCGCTACGAAACCCTTACGCGGTTTTATGCCGAGCATCTGCGTTTGGCTCAAAAAGACCTCGCCTATTGGCGCGAGGAAGCCGCTGCCCGCGCCGATGCGTTGAAGGTGGAATGCCGAGAGCTTTCCCGCGATGCCCAAAGGCTGGCGCAAGAAGAAAAGGAAAAGCGCATCGCCCCGGCGCAAGCCGCCCAGGAGCGTACGCGCATCGAGCGCGAGACCGCGCGGCGCAGGGCGGTAATCAGTGAACTTGCCGAGGTGCTCACGGCGGAAGACAGCGCGGCGCTTGGCGGCTTTATCGACCTGCCCCTCGAGCGCTACCGGGGACAGCAGGGCGCCCCGTCGCTCGACGCGCGGCGGGGCTGGCGGTTGACCTGGGAGATGGTGGTGCTGGCCTTGGCCGGCCTGCTGATTGCCTTTGCCGTGATCACCGCCCTTCCGCTGTTCACGGGTTCCGACTGGAGCCCGTGGGGCGCCAGAGCGCCCAACATCGAGTGCGCATTCGCCTTCGACGATGCCCAGCAACAGAGTCTCATCGTGGAATGCCGAAACAGGGGCTGGCGTCCGTTTCAGATGTACCTCCCCTGGCCGGATGCCGTGCCCTCGCCGGACCTCCTGCGCGACCGGAATGTCGGCGGCATTGAAGTGCTGGTGCGCGAATGGGGCGAAGAAGAATTCCAGCCGCGTTACATTCCTTCGGAATGGTGGTTTTTCAATGGGCGGCCACTGATCGCGGGCGAAGCGGTGGTTGTCGAACCGTTGTTGACCGTGCGTTTCGAGTTGGACACCGCAATGGTGCGAGGCATTGCCAGCGGCGCCGAGGCAATTCGCCTCGAAGTTAAACGAGGCGACGGAACCCTATTCGATACCTTCGAAGCCGACTTCTCGGACGAGCGGCCACGGCCAACGCCCGCCCGCATCCCGCCGCCTGAAAGACGGCCCGCGCCGCCCGCGCCCGTACCCACCGAAGAAGTCATCCCGGAGATCCCCGAGGAGGAACCGGTGATCGACGACGAGCCGGAGGTTCCCGTTGAAGAAGTGCCCGCCGAGCCCCCCGTGTTCGCGTATGTGAGTGTCGTGGGCAGCGTCGGCGGCCGTGCCGCACTTGCGGTTCAATTGCCCGGCGAAACCCGGGCCCGGCGTGTCACGGTCGAGGCGGGCGATGAACTCGGCGGGGGATGGATGATCGACGACGTGGCGCGGGAAGTCGAGCTGACGGTGGTTCTCGTGCATCCCGCGACCGGGCGGCGGGTTCAGGTCCGGCAAGGCGCCCCTGAACCGGTTCGCCTGACCGAGCCTGTGAATTAGGCTATCAGTGTTCCTCCAGCGGCGCGGCATGCATCCAGGCCAGGTATTTCAGGGCGGCCAGGTAGCTGTCGGGACGGAAACTGCCGAGATCGAGTGCGGGGGGAATCATCTGGTTGAAAAGTCCATCCTCCAGACCGCTTGAGACGAGCTGGCGGATCTCGGAATCCACGGGTGGAATAACCGCTGCCGCGAAGAGAATCTCGACGGCGCGTTCAGGTGCAGGTGGCGGTGTTTCGTGGAGCAGCAATATGAGTGATTCCCCGAGGGCATCGAGCCACCGCGGATGCGTGTCGGGCACCAGCGGGATGTTCCAGAAGCGCTCGGGACGCGGGAGGGTCCAGAAGCCGTCTTCGCCGATGTACCGCTCACGGATAATGGTATCGAGTTCCTGCAGGCGCTTGCGCCAGCCCGGGCGGTCCTCACCCTCGAGCGCGGCCAACTCGAGGGCGCTCTCGAGAGCCATGTGTATGCGGATGACCAGTTCAGGGGTTTGAGCGTCTCGCAGGGTTTCGGGATCGAACGCGGTGCGGGGCATACCGGTGCGCGGGTCCTGCCACGAAGCGAGAAATTCGGCGGCCAGCTCGAGCTTCGGCCAGATGGCGCTGACAAATGCCCCCCGCTCGCCGGGTTCAAGGGCATTGGCATGTTCCCGGCACAGCCACAACACCCAGGCAGCGGCCTGCACATCGAGAATGAGATGCGGGGCCGCTTCCTGCCCCGTGGTGTAGAGGGCCGCCGGCAGCGAACCCGCCGGGCGGCCGGGAGCGTCGCGTTCCCGCAGGGCATCCAGGTAGAAATCAATGCGCTTGCGGACCAGCTCATGACGGCCCGCCACGGAAAGGGCGTAGGCTGCCATCACGCCGTGCCGGGGAACGTCGATGTGCAACGGAGGACTGGTCAGCGGCATACGCACCAGCCCGCCGGTCTCGCGATCCATACAATTCAGGATTGCTTCGAGCAGGATGTCGCGGCGGTCTCCGGAAAAACCGCCGGGGGCTACCCGCTGTGCCCAGTGTTCCGATGCTTCACGCAGCAACCGGTCATATCCGGTTTCGTAGGCGTATTCGAGCTGTTCGATGGCGGCGGCATACGTGTGCCCGAAGGCGATGTACATGGTAATGGGCTCGGCCTTCGAACCATCTGGGGACACGACAGGCACAAACTCGAACGCCGAATCGCAATGCCCCACGGCAGCGGTTTGCCCCCCGAGGGTGCCGTTCTTTGCCTGCTCGAAAGCCGAAAAATCCGTTCCAGAGACGCCGCACTGGAACCCCGCCGGTGGAACGGACGGACGTTGCGCAATCCAGACGCCGTCACCGAAGCGCTCCCATTCAGCGGCGTCCGCATTCTCCTCGGCGAGTGCTCGTGCCCGGTCCCAGTCCAGTCCTCTGGGATTCTCGGGGCGGAAATGCACGATGGTGCGGCCGTTGTCCGGCGTGAACACAGCGAAATCATTGGCATAATCAAGCAGGCGGTCTGCAAAGGGCAATTCGGGAATCAAGCGCGTGCAGGGAGAAAAATTCGCGCACCAATACACCCGGTCGGGCGCCTCGAAAAGGTCCGGCTGAAACTGGGCGACAAGGAGGTCACGCTCTCCATGCACAAAGAATTCCGGTGTCCCCGTTTCTCCACTCCCCGCGACCCGGCAACCCAGCAGGGCCCCGGCCTTCACAGAAGGCGGTCGGCCCACAAACGTGCTGTGAGTCATGGCGGTTTCAAAGTCGTCGTTTTTTTCCCATGCAAAGGTCTCGCCCCGGCGCGTGGCCCAGGTTAAACCATGGTTTTCAGGCACGAAAAGCCGTCCGGCGTCGTCCGGCTTCATCGTGTAAGTGATTTGGTTGAAGTAGCCCGGGCTGGGCCAATGCACACTCGCGATTCGGCCCGTATTGCTGAGGGTGACGGTCAGGCGTCCGTTGCCGATGGCGTCCGCGGCGTCAATGGGCCCGAGCGCATCGCGCAACAGGGTCATAGGACTGGGTTCGGCGGCGGCCGCGCCCGAAATCTGCAGGAGAACCAGTGTCGCGGCGAGAATTCTCATGGGCGGTCGTCACCTTCTTCTTCTGGACTCACCAGCGTTCCCGCGAAAGCGAGACCGGTCTCTTGGGCGCGGGCCTCGAGGCGCAGGCGTCCCATTCGCGCAAACGACCGGGCATATTTGCCCAGGTACACGTCAACTTCCCGGGCACTCATCTCGGGAATAAGCTCGAGTTCACCGAGCCTTCGCAGCATTCGCTCTGCACGTTCGCCAACTGTCTGCCAGTTGACCTCGAGCACGGCATCGGCCGCCACGG
>SLSB01000190.1 GCA_007130675.1 Candidatus Hydrogenedentota bacterium
CCGGCCGCGGGGTACCGCCTCCAACCGGACCAGCAGGTATCGCACTTGGGCAACGCCATCACCATCAATGCCTGGGGTCTGCGCGACCCGCGCGAATTCGAGGGTGCTCCGCCTCCGGGAATCCGGCGCGTCCTTGTGCTAGGCGATTCGGTCACCTGGGGAGGCGTCGAGTTGGCCCAGGAAGACTTGTTTACGGCACGGCTCGAACACGAACTGCGCGCGCTGGGACACGAGACCCAGGTCCTCAATGCGGGCGTGAACGGCTACTCCGTCGCGCAGATGGCGGCGCTGTACGAGACCCATCTGGCGGGACTCAATCCTGACCCGGTACTCGTCTACGCCATTCCGCGCGATTTTCTGCGCCCCCCGAAAACCGAACTGGTGCGTCATAGCGTGGTGTTTCCCATGCGCCGGCCGCGTTTGGCCCTGGGCGCCGCCGTAAGCCTTGTGCATGTAGAAACTTACAGGCGGCTTGATTGGGGGTGGCTCGCGCCTGCTCCCGTCACGCGGCCACGCGCCGGCGAATACGACGAATCTATCGCACTCGCCGAAAACATCGCCGCGTACCAGCATCTGGACAGGATCACCGGCGGACGGTCGCAACTCGTGCTTGCGCCTACGCGCAGCGCGGTGGGCGACGCAGCCGTCGAACAGGCCTTGCAGGCCGCGAGCATCCCCTATACCCGCGTGGGCGATCACCTGGCACCGCGGGATTGGGAGAAGCGCTTTGCCGACGAGGTGCACCTCACCCGGCTGGGTCATGAGGCGGTCGCGTCTGCCCTTGCCGGGATCCTGACGGCCACGGCAAATCCCTTGCCTTGAACCGTTTGGCAACAGACGTGCTCCTTCGCTATAATGGCCACAATAATCGGGGTGGGGGGTAGGCAGTCCGCGAATTGACGGGGTGATATGAAGTGACGGTTCGTCATGGGGTGAGGGTTATGGGCGCACAGAATCGAAAACAGCGTGAACTTCGTGAGCGCGAAGACCTTTTCCTTGATGTGGCCCGCCGCTTGTTGCTCGAGCGGGGATTTCACGGTCTCACCATGGACCGGATTGCCGAAGAGACCGAGTATTCCAAGGGAACGATCTACCTGCATTTCGGCTGCAAGGAAGAGCTCATCGTCGAACTGGGCAAACGCTCGCGCAAGCAGCGCCTCGAGCTTATCCAGCGGGGCGCGGCGTTCGATGGACGCCCCCGCGAGCGGGTGCTTGCCACGGGCGTGGCAGTCGAGATCCATGCTCGGCTGTTTCCCGATGACGTTCGCATCTGGGAGATAATGAACGCGGAATCCATCATCGAGAAGATTCCCGCGAACAGGCAGCCGGACCTCAATGCATCCGACATCGCGGTTACCGATATCCTTGTCCAACTGGTGCAGGAGTCCATTGATTGCGGCGATTTGCACTTGCGCCCGGGTGATTCGCCTGCGGAAATCATGTTTGGCTTGTGGGCCCTTACCGATGGCGGGTTTGCGGCGATATTGGGAGGGGCGATGCTGAACCATTTGAGCCTCGAGGATCCATATGCCGCCATTCTTAAGAATTGCCACATATTGGGTGACGGTTACGGCTGGCAGCCTTTGTCGACCGAATGGGATTACGGCGCGACCGTCGAGCGCATCCGCCGCGAAGTGTTTCCCGGGGAATCCGCATTGGCGTACGGCAGCGAGACGCCGGCAACATAAGAAATCGGGTTCAGTCCCTTTCATTGCGCGGAAGGGCCAGACGCAGAGGCCTGCCCCGGCACTACATCGCACTTGACCCAGCGAAGACGCAACGCCGCAGACGCGGCAATATGCCAGCCCAGACAACAGTCGGGGAAGACCGATTTTTCACAACCGTTGGAGATAGGGGCCTCTTTGGAGTGCGGTGGCTTGCCACCGCTTTCTCGATACGCACGGCCCCTTGAACGAATCGTGGTTACGGTTTTCCAGCCGCCCGGCAAGCCGGGCGAAACCAAAGCGGTGGCAAGCCACCGCACTCCACACAAGCGATCCGCTCTGTCGAGTGGTCTCGACCGAGCAATCCATACCTCCCGGGATTCTGGACAAGACTCCGCCCGAGCATCACGGTGCCAAAGTTACCCTGCGCTGACTCCACTTCTTCCCATACTTGTCGGGTGGTCCGAGGAACCGGTAGCGTTGGCGGGCAGCCTCTGATAGAATACAGGTCTTAGCGCGGAGGGACGGGCTGTGATGGAACAACTTGAATCGCTTGTGAAACAGCTTGAAGACTCGAAATCGGGCTGGGTGTTGCGGCGGGATGCGGCCGAGAATCTGGGTAAGGCGGCGTGTTTTGCGCTGAACGCGTTGCGCGAACATGCCGACGAGATGGATGTCGATGTGCGGCGTGTGGTTGACGAGGTGCTCGGCGAGGCCAGCGCGGCACTGGCGGGCATTCCGCCCATGCCGCAGGTCAAGCAGTACACCCTCGAGGAACTCGCCAAAGCATGCCAGAAGGACGGCGAGCGTGTGGTCGCGCCGCACGGCAAGGGATTTGTCGTGCAGGTTACGCTGAAGTCGGGCCGCAAACAAGCGGTGTATCTCAATCATCACAAACGCAAAGACGGCGTCGAGTTGATCCGCATTTTTACCGAGTGCGGCAAACCGCGCGAGGACGCCTACATCTGGGCATTGCGCGCCAATATGAAGATTTCGCACGGTGCGCTGGCTCTCAGCAAGGACAGCGGCGAAGAACGCCTGGTGCTCACGAATTGCTATCTCGCGCATGTCGCGCTGCCGGCCGAGGTCAAGGCTTCGGTCAAGGAATTGGCTCATTACGGCGACTGGATCGAGAGTAAGCTAACCGGATTGGATGATTTCTGATGCCCGGTGAATTGCCCAAAGACGACAAAGAGGCGCTGGCTGCGGCCCTGCGCGAAGGCCATGGAGCGGGGGTCGAGTTGCGGCGTGTCCGACTCGAGGGTGCGGACTTGCGCGGCGCCGACCTGACCGAGGCCCGGCTTTCGGGCGCCAGATTGGCCGGGGCGAACTTGTCGAAGGCCACACTGCGCGGCGCGTTTCTTGACGAGGCCGACCTGACGGGCGCCACCCTGAGCGAGGCTGACCTCGAGTTTGCCGTGCTGGGGGGCGCCGATGTGTCGGGAGCGGATTTCACGGGTGCGGTGCTGCGCCGCGCCAATCTCGTCGGCACGCAGGGCCAGCAGGCGGTTTTCGACAAGGCCGACCTGTATTATTCGAGGCCGGGCAACGCCGATTTCACCGGGGCGACGTTTCGCGAGGCGAACGTGCAACGCGCGATATTCCGGCGCGCGAACCTCACAGACGCCGATTTCACCGGGTCAACCGGCCGGCCAAACCTCGAGAACGCCAACATCAAAGGGATGCGCCAATGATGTTCAAACATTTCCTGACATCCGCCAACGAGGGCAACGCCTTTATTCTCGCGTGCGATGAGAGCCGCGAAGCGATTCTCGTGGATGTGGGCGAGTTCGAACCCGAGATCGTCGCGTTTGTCGAGACAGAGAGCCTGAACCTCTCGAAAATCTTCATTACCCACGATCATTACGACCACAGCGGCGGCTTGCAAGAGGCGATGGACCGTTTCGGCGCCGCGGTATACGCCGGTTCGGCTCATCCCGGCGGTTGTCAGGCCACCAGAACCGCCCACGGCGACATCATCGAAATCGGCTCCTTGATTGGGAAGGTGATCGCAACCCCCGGCCATACCCCCGACATGCTCTGTCTGGCCTTTCCGGAGATGGTGTTCACTGGCGACGCGCTCTTTGCCGGTTCCGTCGGCGGCACAAGTTCGCCCGGCGCCGCAAAAACCCAGCTCGACGCCATCCGAAAACACCTCTTCAGCCTGCCCCCCGAGACCGAAATCCACCCCGGCCATGGCCCCTCATCCACCGTGGCTATCGAAAGCCAATACAATCCATTTTTTGTCTGATAGTGCCCAATATCTCCCAAATGGCGCTCATTTTGAACGGTTATGAACTGAGGGACTATCATCCCGCCCGCAAGTGCAGCAAGCAATGGTGGGGGAGAGGGCGAGGTTTCGGGTGCGTCCATGGATTTGATTTGCCAAGACAGTACGCTTCGTGGGACAGTTGACATACCTGGCTCGAAGTCGCTCACCAAACTCGGGGCGTGTGTCCGCTCGACCCGGGACAACGGCTGTGCGCCGTTCGTCGTCGAGGGCCGATTGCGCGGCGGCAAGATCTCTCGAGGCCAAGCAGTTGAAGATGCGGAGCGCATGGAGTAGCCTTGGGGAATGCGAACCCGCAGGGCCTGGAAAGAGAGCCACTGTCTCCGGAACGTTTGCCGAGGCCCCGCGCTGGTTTCACGGGGGCTGCGACTGTTTTACCGAGGGAAGGAGAGTCACATGGATATCACCAGGACGTCGTACGGACTGTTGCGGACCGGTGCGCTCGCGATGGCAAACGTGTTTGCTTGTGTCGTGTTGGTGTGCGGCGCGAGTGCGGGAGCACAAGAGCAGGCGGTGGAAGGTTCCGATGACTTCGAGGCCCAGAAACAGCAGATCCTTGCGCGGCAGCGGCGCATTATCTTCAACAATGATGGCGGCGA
>SLSB01000063.1 GCA_007130675.1 Candidatus Hydrogenedentota bacterium
CGGTCGAGCTCCAGCAGAAATACGGCGCCCAAGGCCAGAGTGTCGGCAACGCCCTTCAGACCAACGGCATCTTGATCGATGAAGACTGGTGCCGGCTGTTCAACGACTACAAGTTTCTGATCGGCCTGAGTCTCGACGGCCCCCGCGAGGTGCACGACCGGTACCGGGTCAACATGTCCGGGCGCGGTTCATGGGAAGAGGCCATGCGGGCCGCTAATCTTATGAACCGCCATCGCGTCGAGTTCAACATTCTCTGCGTGATCAACGATTGCAACGTCGAGATGGGCGCCGATCTCGTCCGCTGGTACGTTGACAAGGGCTTCTATTACCTTCAATTCATTCCGTGTGTCGAGCCCGGCTACGAACACAGCGTGCCGCCGGCCAAGTTCGGCGCCTTCCTCTGCGATGTGTTTGATTTCTGGGCCAAAGACGGGTTTGGGCGGGTCTCGATTCGCGATTTCGACGCCATGCTCACCCAGCGCATGGGGCAGGGGCAGCCCATGTGCACCTTCGGGCGGGTGTGCAACCACTATATCGTGGTTGAACATAATGGCGACATCTATCCCTGCGACTTTTTCGTCTTCGACCATTGGAAGCTGGGCAATCTGATGGATGCGCCGCTCCATACCTTCCTCGAATCGGAGAAGTACAAGCAGTTCGCCTACCAGAAGAGCAAAGTGCCCGCCTGCGCCGGGTGTCAATGGCGGCAGTTGTGTTACGGCGGGTGTCAGAAAGACCGAATGGTCGTGGGCGATGATTTCCGGCAGCCATCGGTGTTGTGCGAAGCCTACAAGACGTTTTTCGCGCATGCCTCTTCGCGGCTCAACGCGTTGGCCAAGAAAGTCGCCAAGAGACAGGCGTAAAACGGTTCTTTCGCACAAGGCCGCTCAGAACCGAACCGGTCGCGCGCCGCAGTGCTCGATCAGCAGCGTCCGGGCTTCCCCTGCTGTATAGATCGAGCCTGTAATCACCAGCGGATGGTCCGTGGTTGCCGTGCGCATGCCCATCGCGATGGCTTCATCGAGAGTGTCCGCGCGCCGATGGGGAATTTCGCCCGCCGCCGCGCACAGGTCTTCGACCGGCAGGCTTCGGCGCCAGGCAAATTGCGTGAGAATGAGCGGATCCGCCACCTGAGCCAGCGCCTGAACCATCTCGGCGGCGTTCTTGTCGGATGATACGGCCAGCACCACCGTGCACCGGGGCACTTGCCGCACCAGTTGGCGGATACCTGCGGGATTGTGGGCCACGTCGATGATAACCGGGGGCCGCTCGAGCACCCGCTCGAGGCGGCAGGGCCACGAGGCGCCCCGGAGACCTTCAACAATGGACTGTTTCTCGAGCTGCGGATACTTCTGTCCCAAGCACTCGGCCAGCGCCACGGCCACTGCGGCATTCGGGCCCTGGTAATCCCCGGGCAGCCCGAGAGAGACGGGGCCAATGCGCAGCGTGCCGCTGCGGTAGACAAACTGCTGGTTCCACGGCGTGCCGGCCACCTCGAACTCGAAATCGCGGCGCATGAGACGCACCGGGCAGTGTAACGCCTCCGCGCGCTCAAGGATGACCCCGAGCGGTCCCGAGCGCGTCTCGCCCACGACCGCGGGCACGCCTTCTTTGAGAATCCCCGCCTTCTCGAAGGCGATCTGCTCGAGCGTATCTCCAAGGTACTCGGTATGCTCGAGATCGATGTTGGTAATGGCCGCGACCTCGGGCACGACAACGTTGGTGGCGTCGAATCGGCCGCCCAGGCCGACTTCGACAATCGCAAGGTCGACATTTTGCTCCTGGAACAGCCGGAACCCCACCGCGGTGACCAGCTCGAAATAGGTCGGAGACGGTTCCATGGTTTCTGCAATGCCGCGGAAGTAGTCGAGGGCTGCGTCCAACTCGGTGTCGCCAATGGGGCGCGAGTCGATCAGGAAACGCTCGTTGACATCAATCAGGTGTGGGCTGGTGTAGCGGCCGGTGCGCAACCCCGCGGCCCGGCACATCGCATCCAGCATGGCCGCCACACTGCCTTTGCCGTTGGTGCCCGCAACATGCACACACGGATACGCCGTGTGGGGACTGCCCGCCTCGGCGAGCAAGTGCCGGATATTGTCGAGTCCGAGTTTTACTCCGTGAAACTCGAGGCTGGCCAGATAATCGCGCGCGTTCACTTCGGGGTCATGTAACGCAGCAGCTTGCCGAGAAGCGGCCGCATTTCCGAGCGCGCGACAATGACATCAACAAAGCCGTTGTCGAACTGGTACTCGCTGGTCTGGAAACCTTCGGGGATGGTGACCTTGAGCGCGCCTTCGATCAGCCGTTTCCCGGCAAACCCGATCTCGGCGCCGGGTTCGGCCAGCACGATATCGCCCAGACTCGCGAAACTGGCATACACCCCGCCGGTCGTCGGATTGGTCAGCACCGAGATATAAGGGATGGCGGCCTCGTTGAGCGCGCGCACGGCATCGGCCGTCTTGGCCATTTGCATCAGCCCCAGCGTGCCTTCCTGCATGCGCGCCCCGCCCGACGTGGCCAGAGAAATCAGCGGCGCCCGTTCGCGAATCGCATCATCCGCGGCCCGGCAGAATTTCTCGCCGACCACCGACCCCATGCTGGCGCCGGCAAACGAGAAGTCCATGAAACTCAATGCCGCGCGTTCGCCCTCGATGCATCCGAACCCCGTGACAATCGCCTCTTTTAGACCGGTTTTCTTCTGGTATCCACTGACTTTTTCAGCGTAGGAATACGAGACTTCCTTGATCGTGAAGCCCAGCGGGTCGGCCGAACGAAGATTCGCGTGGGTTTCCGTAAACGAGTCGGGGTCCAACAGCCATTCAATGCGCTGCCACACCGTCACCCGGTGATGGTAATTGCACTGCGGACATACCTCGTGGTTGTCCTTCACGTCGGTGCCGTAGACCGCCTTCTTGCAGGCCGGGCATTTCAGCCACAGGCCCTCGGGCACACCGCTCTTGCGCCCTACCACCGATACAAACCGTCTACGATTTGGAAAAGCCATGATGCTCTATGTCCATAACGTGCCCGGTCCCCCTCGAAGTGGCCGGCCCCGCGGTTTCTTCTCACAAATTGCTACTGTGTATAATATCACGTTGCCCAATCAAATTGTACACTGGACAAAAAATCCTTACCGTTGCGGATAGTGACTGCGGAGCCGGCCCCCGCAAGAGCCCCCGAGAACAGTTGGGGCAAAGGAGCCCTGGAGGTCCCATGCGTCGCGTGCGTCCTATGGCTCGACTGGCGCCCGCTCACGTTGGGGTTTTGAGAAACAGCGTTACGCCGGTGGCGAGAAACACGAAATTGGCCAGCCACGCGGCGAGAAAGGGGGGCATGCGGCCCGCGTTGCCCAAGGCGATGCTGATGCCGAACACGGTGAGATAGGCCAAGGCAATGGCGATGCTCGCCCCGAAGCCGATGGCCACGCCGCCTCGGCGCACCCGAAGCGCGAACGGGATCGCCAGCCACATCATCACAAACGCGATGGCGGGCTGCGAAAACTTGACGTGGTAATCCACGAGTAGGCGCTGAGCAGGCACGCCGATCCGGGCGGCATGGCGAATCACGGCGGATAGACCAAAAATGGTTTGGGTCTCGGGCGGCTTGTCGATGGCGAACAGCAGGTCCGGGTGCTCCTCGATGGGGGCGGCCGCCTGGGTAATCCGCTCCTGCGCCACGATCTCGCGTCCGTCCGGCGTGAAGATCAGCCGATGGCCGTCCTCGATGAGCCATTGTTCGCGCTCTTCGTGCCAGTAGATGCGCCGGGCTTTGATGTGCTCGATGGCGTCTTCGCGGATGGCGTTCATCAGAACGTTCTCGCCCGAGAGGGCCACGCGGTTGAACTTGAGCACATGGCAGGTCCACCCGCCCGACAGACGCGCCCACGTGAGCCCCGCGCGCTCGGCGTCGGGATTCCAGGAGAAGTGGTCCCTTTCGATTCGCGTAGCCCGTTCGGCGGCGACCGTCCCGACCGTCTCTTGAGCGACAAACAGCCCGAGGGCGAACACAAGGCCCAATAGCAGCGGCATGCGGCTGAACCGACGCAAGCTGATGCCCCCCGCGAGGGCCGCCGTCACCTCGTTTGCCTGAGCCGTCTCGCCCAGGACCATCAACGCCGCCACAAGAATGGCCAGCGGCGCCACCTGAAACACAATCCACGGGATATGCGCAAGATAAAACAGCGTCACGACCGTCCAGGGAATATCAAGGCGCATGATCTGCTCGCGCCGTTGAGTCAACAGGTCGATGATGACAAATAGCGCGACCAGCGCGACCAAACTGCGGAGGAGCGTGTACAGCAGGCGTCCGCTGAGATACTTGTCGAGAATGGTCAGTTTCATATGCGGTCCACCCGCCAGAGGGCCACACACCCCGCCACGAGCAGCAAGAGATTGGGGGCCATGCCGCGCGCGATGACTATTTCGAGCGCGCGCAGCGATTGCGGCTCGAGAAGAATGCTGAGCGGGAAATACACCAGCAGGATCGCGAACCCGATGGCAAAACTGTACGAGCGGCCGCCGTGCCGCACCCGAACGGCCAGCGGCGCGGC
>SLSB01000246.1 GCA_007130675.1 Candidatus Hydrogenedentota bacterium
CCGAGGAAATGGCCAAGTGCCCGTTTCCGGTGATTCCCGAATACCTGGCCAAAGAGCCCGAAGAGAATCTGAGCATCCCCGGCGCGCGGGTGACCCATGTGTGGACCGATGACCCCGCGGACGCGCCCAGAGTCGCGGCGGCTGCATGCATCCCGAACATCGCTGCGCGGGCCGAAGACGTTATCGGCGAAGTGGATGCCGTCATCGTCGCCACCGACAAAGGCCACGAGCATGTCGACCGCTGCCGGCCATTCGTCGAGGCGGGGCTGCCGGTGTTTGTCGACAAACCGCTGGTGGACAACGAGGCGGACCTCGAGCAATTCCGCAGGTGGATCATCGACGAAGGCTGCCCGATCATGAGCTCGAGTTCGATGCGCTACTGCAAGGAATACATGCCCTACCGCGCCTCGACGCACAACCTCGGCGCATTGCGTTATGTCACCATCACCACGCCGAAGACCTGGGAACGGTATGGCATTCACGCCATCGAGGGCATGTACCCCATCGTAGGGCCGGGGTTTGTCTCGGCGCGCAATACCGGCAGCCTCGAGCGCAACGTCGTCCATCTCAAGCACGCCCGCGGCATTGACGTGGTGGTCATCGCGACCGGCGACATGTACGGCAGTTTTGGCAACCTGATGCTCTGCGGAACCCAGGGGGCGGTCCATCTCAAGAGCATGGACTCGTTTTACAGCTTCAAGGCGCAGCTTGTGGCTTTCGTGAACTTCCTCCGCTCGGGGGTGTATCCTTTTCCTTTCTCCGAAACGGAAGAACTCATGAAACTCGTGATTGCCGGTATCCGCAGCCGGGACGAGGGGGGCCGCGAAGTCTCTCTCGATGAAATCGGCTGAACCCGGCATTTTCTGGAAAGGAACTGTACATGCGCATGCGCCCGAGCCGTGTTCTCAAGAAACTCCGCGATGGCGGCATCGTCTGCTCCACGAAACTGAACCTCTACGATGCGCGTGCCGCCGAGCTTGCGGCCATGTTTGATTTCGACTGCCTCTGGCTTTGCCTGGAGCACGGACCGAACGATTTGTCCGACATCGAGAAGCAGATCTACGCCGCCAAAGCCTACGATGTCGATGTCGTGGTGCGGGTGGCGCGCGGGAGTTACAGCGACTACATCCGCCCTTTCGAATTGGACGCCACGGGCATCATGGTGCCGCATGTCATGAGCGCCGAAGATGCCCGCAATGTCGTCCGCATGACGCGCTTTCACCCGGTCGGGCGGCGGCCGGTAGACAGCGGCAACGCCGACGGCAAATACTGCAATGTACCGTTCACCGACTATCTCGAGCAGGCCAACCGCGAGCGGTTTATCATTCTGCAGATAGAAGACCCCGAGCCGCTCGAGGAGTTGGATGAGATCTGCGCGCTCGAGGGCGTAGACATCATTCTCTTCGGGCCGGGCGACTTCAGCCATGGCATCGGCGCACCGGGGCAGTTCGATCACCCGGACCTGCTCGAGGCGCGGCGGCGCGTGGCCGAGTGCGCAACCAAACACGGCAAGGTGGCCGGTACCGTGGGCAATCTGGGCAATCTGCAGGAGCTGCTCGATTTGGGCTATCGTTTTGTGAATCTCGGGGCCGACGTAATCGCGCTAAGCCAGTATTACGGAGAGATCTCAGCTGGTTTTCGCAAGATCGAGGCCGAGTACCGCTAAAGAAATGACGCGAAACCGCAACAAAAGGGTGACGTGAGAGATGGCTCTCATCCGCAGAAAGAAAACCGCGAATATACGCCAATGCACGCGAATGAACACCGCATTTTGTAGGACCGGCGCCCTCGCCGGTCATTCCTTCACCACGGATTGCAGTGATTCCAAAGAATGCGGTGCGCGAGTAAGGAATGAGAGGAAATGGGCGCGGATGCAAAGACCTCGAAGAGGTCTAATTTGAATAGCCGCGGGCGATAGCCCGTGGATCGCCGCAGCCCCTCAACGCCAACCCTGAAAGGGTTGAACAAGACCGCTCACGTTGTTGTTCAACCCCGTTCGGGGTCGAGGGTCTTGGGGTATGACGGCGATCTATGGGCTTGCGTCACGCAGGCCCGCGTGGCGAACCAAGAGGATTGAACTACAGTAGGCTTGTGGAGGCGGCAGCATGAACTTTTTGCTAAGAAGACAAGACTCTTGCGGGTAGTAGTACTGATGCCACGGATTGATGGCGGATGGATTGGCTTTTGCGATTGGGGTGTGTACCGCCCCCAGCGCATTGTAGGACCGGCGCCCTCGCCGGTCATTGTCCTTGTAAGACCAGCAAACTCTTCTGGGTGTAGCTACGCGAAGGGAGAAAGACCGTGACTGTTCTGGACACATTTTCACTGAAAGGCAAAGTGGCGCTGACAACCGGCGGCGCGGGTCTCTACGGGCGCCAGATCGTTGAGGCGCTGGCCGAGGCCGGGGCGAAAACCTTCACGGCGGCGCGGAATCTCGACGCCCTCGAGAAGGTCGCCGCGGCCCACCGGGAACTGGGCCGCGACGTCACCGCGCTTCAGTACGACCAGAGCGACGAAGCCTCAATACTTGCCCTGCGCGACCAGATTCTCGAGCAGGCGGGAACCATCGACATCCTGGTCAACAATTCGGTTGCCCGGCCCATGAAAAGCGGATTCAAGAGCGACGCCGCGACCTTTGCCGACAGCATGGCGGTGAACGCGACGGGTTTGTTCATCATTACCCGCGCATTTGGCGACATCATGGCCGAAAAAGGCAGCGGCTCGATCATCAACGTGGGGTCGATACAGGGGCTTATCGCGCCCGACCCCACGATCTACCGGGGCACGAACATGAGCGGCTGGTCGCCCGACTACTTCTTCCACAAGAGCGGCATGGTCAACTTCACGCGATTCATTGGCAGTTACTACGGATTGCAGAGCGTCCGCTGCAACTGCATCGCGCCGGGTGGCTACCAGACGCCTGACCATCCCGAGCCGTTCGTCAGGCAGTACAGCGACAAGACCTTTCTCGGCCGACTGGCAAACGACACCGATCTCAAAGGCATCATCGTGTTTCTGGCCAGCGACGCATCGGTCTATATTACCGGGACAACCATCCCCGTCGACGGCGGCTACACGGCCAAATAGAAAACGGGGACGGTAACCGGGCTTCTGACGTGCACGTCCGAAAAACGCCGGTAAGAAAACCATCCGCAGATGACGCAGATTGACGCAGATTTTGACGGCCATACGGAAAGGCTGCGCCGGTGACCCTCCGTGTAGCGCCTGGTCCCGCGTAGCGCGGGACGTCTGGAATCCAGGACGTCCGGCATCCCGCGCAGCGCGGGACCGGACGCTACAATTCGACCCCGACGCCCAATCGGCCCATCCTGTCAATTCTGTTATCCCGTCAAAAAATCTTCCTCCCCTCTTCCCAAATCGGCATGAATGGGGACGATAACCATACAGGGCCGTTTCGTGTAGCGGCCGATGTCGGCAAGAGGGTATCCACAGATAACGCAGATGGACGCAGATGTTGACGGCCATACGGATGACAAGAGGCCGGGCTGGCGCTTGGCGATCCCAGAGGCAGTCACCGGAGCTGCAACACGATCACGGTCTCGGTTTCGGGCTGGAGCGTGATGCCCGCGGCGTCGTATTGGGGGCGTGCGAATCCGTCATCGTCTTCCGGCGCACGGCGCGGTGGTCTGGCAAAGGCGCAGATGGTGCAGGACCCCGCCTCCAGACCCTCGAGGGTATATTCGCCGTCCTGATTGAGCGGAATGCGCGCCAACACGTTTTCGGGAATGAGACTCTCGTCCATCCAGTCAAAATCGAGCAGCGAGGTGCCTGGTTCGATGGCGGCGACGACTCCCTGAGCGCCTTGCGCGAGACCCGAGACCTGCACAATCACCGTGGCGTCTCCATACAGGGCGAAATCGTAGGCCGCGGTCTGCCCTGCGCGTGTTGGAAGCGAGACGCTGCGCAAATGCTCGGTGCGGCCTATGCGCAGGCCCTGAAGCTGCAGAATCGCCGGCCCGGATGGGAGCGCCTCCAGAAAATACGTGCTATCGCCCTGGACGGACGTGCTGAACACCTCTTCTCCGCCGCTGGCGGTCTGCACCCGCGCTGCAATGCGCGCGCCGCGGGCGGGCTCGTCGTTAAACGTCGCCGTCCCCTCGATGGCGGCATCGAGCACCCCGAACGTAAAGTCCACGTCGGTGACCAGGCCCGTTTCGAGTACGGCCGCGCTGTGCATGGTGCGCTGGGCGAGTCCCGGTTCGGTGGGGGCGAGATGCGCTCGAAGATGCGCAAGGCCCGGCTCCCCCTCCGAGAGCAGATAACCGCCATCTTCCCCCGTTCGGACGCGGAAAGACTGGCCCGACGCATCTACCAGCTCGACCGTTTGCCCGGACACGGGGGTGCCTGCGTACATGACGACCCCGGCAACGACAGCCGCCGGGGTGAGGGTAATCTCGATAGGCGCGGCGGCCTGCTCGGATACAGAGACGGTTGCGGGCTTGTAGGCTTCGTGCCATGCGCTGAGCTGGCGCGTCGCGATGGGCGCATCCTCGAGGGTG
The DNA here is from genome assembly GCA_007130675.1 of Candidatus Hydrogenedentota bacterium. Classification (GTDB taxonomy): domain Bacteria; phylum Hydrogenedentota; class Hydrogenedentia; order Hydrogenedentales; family SLHB01; genus UBA2224. The sequence goes on from SLSB01000246.1 coordinate 4,521, forward strand.
AAGGCGCCTTGCGGCCCGGTTTCGGCC
>SLSB01000060.1 GCA_007130675.1 Candidatus Hydrogenedentota bacterium
CGCATATTCCCGTGGCAATGCACTTGGACCACGGCAACAGCCTCGAGACGCTCAAGATGGCCATCGACCTTGGCTTTACTTCAGTGATGATGGACGGGTCGCTCGCCGAAGACGGCAAAACGCCGAACACGTACGAGCAAAACGTCGAGATCACAAAAGCTGCGGTCGACATGGCCCATCCGCTGGGGGTCACGGTCGAGGGCGAGTTGGGGGTGCTTGGCGGTATCGAAGACGGGCACGGCGCTGGTCTGAGCGACAGCGAGGTCGAGGAGCACCTGACCGACCCGAAGCAAGCAGAAGATTTCGTCGAGAAGACCGGGCTGGATGCGCTGGCTGTTGCCATCGGCACAAGCCATGGCGCGTATAAGTCGGGCCGTAAAGACCCGGAGACGGGCGAAGTGCTTCCGCCCAAACTGGCGATGGAGCGCATTCACGAGATCAACAAGAATATGCCGAACTGCCACATGGTCATGCACGGTTCGAGTTCGGTGCCCAAGGAATTGGTGGACCTTATCAACAAGTACGGCGGTGAGATGCCTGGTACGTTCGGCATTTCCGTCGAGCAGATTCAGGACGGCATCAAGCATGGGGTCCGCAAGATCAACGTCGACACCGACAGCCGCCTTGCCTGCACGGGAGCGATTCGCAAGGTCTTTGCTGAGAAACCGGGCGAATTCGACCCGCGCAAGTACTTTGGCCCGGCGCGTGACGCCATGAAGGAGGTCTATCTCGACCGCATGAATGCGTTCGGGCAGGCCGGTCACGCCGGTGACTATACGCCCATGACCCTTGAGGACATGAAAGCAGTTTACGCGAAGTAGCATCGGCTCTGCGTACTACCTGCATACGCGCCGCGCCGCCTGTTTTCCCCGGGCGGCGCGGCGTTTGCACGACAGGGTCATTGCGCCGGGGGGCGCGTCCGGCCCGCGGCAATCGCCTCATCGAGACAGGCCAGTAGTTCCTGCACGACACCCGGCTCATCGCACCACCGGTTTTGCGTTTCCCCGGGGTCCGTCACAAGGTTGTAGAGCTGTCCGGGCGGGTCATCCGGGCCTGGGTCGAGCCATTTGGGTTCCGTAAAACCGCCCGAGCCCAGCCCCCGAATGAGTTTCCATCCGTTCTTGCGCACCGCGAACATGCCGTCGCCTGAGTGGTGAATGATATGGTCGCGCGGGGCGGGTTCAGGGGCTCGCCCCTCGAGCATCGGCAGAAAGCTGAAGCTGTCCTCGGCGGCGTTCTCGGGCAGGACGTCTCCCACGATATCGGCGCAAGTTGCCAAGAAATCGGCCAGACACACGGGCGCATCGCACTGGCCGCCCGGCGCAATCCTGCCCGGCCACCGAGCGATGAATGGCTCTCTATGGCCGCCGTCCCAGATGTCGGCTTTCTGACCGCGCCAGTTGCCGTTGGCTTTGTGGCCGTAGGTCTCCCCATTGGCGCACGTCCCTTCCGCACCATTGTCGCTGGTTACGATTACGAGGGTGTTGGCGCTCGCGCCCGTGCGGTCCAACGCGTTCACCACCTCGCCGACGACCCAATCGAACAGCACAACCATATCGCCCCGGTCGCCTGCCTGGCTCTTGCCCGTGACGAAATCAGGCCGGATATCGCAGGGGCGGTGCGGGGCTGAAGTGCACAGGTAGAGGAAGAACGGCGCATCGTTGCCGGACTGCCGTTCGATAAACTCGACGGCTTTTCTCGCGAAGGTCGTATCCACTTCGTCGTCGCGCCAGCCCTCGGTCATTAAACCCTTGCGCTGCTGGTTGTAGTAGATGTCTTTTTCGCGGTCGGGCACACCCACCGTGCGGTCGTTCTCGATGAAACAATACGGGGGCATATCGAGCGAACCGGAAATGCCGAAGTAATAATCGAAGCCCAGGGTCGTCGGTCCGCTTTCGAGCGGTCTGGTGTAGTCGATGTCAAAACCGTCAACGCTCCAGGCCGGGGCGCCAAAATCCTCGACCATGCCGCCGCCGTTTTTGCGTGCCCAATTGAATCCGAGGTGCCACTTGCCGACAACGGCGGTCGCGTAGCCGTGGCGTTTGAGCAGCGAGGCCGCCGTCAGACGGTCTCGCTCGATCAGCGGGGCGCCAAACCCGCCCAGCACCCCTTTCTTGAGATGCGAGCGCCAGCAATACCGTCCCGTCACGACCGCATAGCGGCTGGGAGTACACACCGCCGAGGCCGCATGGCAATCGGTGAAACGCACTCCCTCGCGGGCCAGACGGTCCATGTGCGGCGTGGGAATCTTCTCCGCGCCAAAACACCCGACGTCGCCATAGCCCATATCATCGGCCAGAATAAACACGACATTTGGAAGACTCATGGTGCGTTCCCCGTTTCCTGGTTTGCGTGTCAGCTTTGCGGGGGCATTATAGACGAGCAGACCGTGAGTACGCATGAAGCCGATTGCACTCAGGCTGATTCACCGCGGAGAGTGGGGTGGATAGAAGAACGGGGAGTGCTGCGCCCAATGCGCGGTTTGCACTCCCCGTTCTGCCTGGAGTCAGATTGCGCGGTTATTGGGCGCTTGGGGGCGGAAAGGGCAACGTTTCGGGCAGCACACTGACTCCCGTGGTGACTTTGAGCGGCAGCGGGAAACCCGGATTGGGGAACTCGAGTTCGACCACGAAGCCCGTCCAGCCTTGTTCGGGGGCAGCAACATTGGTTTTGTAGAGGCCCGGTTCGACAGGTTCGAGTTCGGTGCTCTCCCAGACGGGCCCGAGAACATCGATGCGAAAATCGCGCGCCTCGGGGTTGGTGGCCTGCCAGAGGAGCACTCTCGAGGGCGGGGTCTCGCACTCGATTGTGAAGTTGCCGTCATCTTCCATGCGCCAGGAGTATTCCGGGCGGGGCACGTCGTTGATGATCGCGTTGTGGAACGAGGCCACATTCAAATAGGCCTCCATGTTAAGGCCGTGGCCGGTGTTCGGCACATACCGCAGGTGTTTTTCGCCCTTGAGGTCGTCGAAATAGAACTGCCACGAATCGGGCAGGAAGAACTGGTCGCCGGTCGAGTTGACGATATACTTGGGGAGCACCAGCCGGTCTCTATACGAATACGGGTCCACGATCTCGCACAACGCTTTGAACTCGGGCGTGTGCAGGCGCGCCAAGACTTCCATGTCTTCGTATTCGCTGATGGCGGGCGCCCAGAACCCGTATGCCGCGAAATGGTGGTCGAAAGACGGCACCATGTTCAGGAGATCAATTACCGCAGGACATATGGCCGCGACGCGGGGATCCACGGCTCCGACGGTCCAGGTGGTCCATCCGCGTTTTGAGCCGCCTACAACGGTGAACTTCTCGACACTGGGGTGCTCTTTCTGCACCACATCCATGGCACGGACCACCGCTTTGGTCATCGGCAGGCGCGGCAGCCACATCGGGTCGCCCGTGACCATGAATTTGTCCCAACAGTACGCGATGATTTCATCTTCGGTACGGCCGTGTTCCATGTAGCGGTCATCGTGCTCGTCGGGAAATTTCAGGCGCTGGTTGGGAATCTGCTTGATCTCGGCCACGATAGATTGAGTCATCACAGCAATGCGCGTGAGTCCTTCATCGGCCCGCGGCATACTCGAGGCGTGGCTGCCGCCGCCGACAAACATCAGCGCATCGGTCTGAGTCAATTCCGTGGGCTCGATGATGACCATCCAATGTTCCCATTTGGGCCGGTCGACTTGGTCAGGCTCGAGCCATTCCTGTGACACCATGCGGTAGACGCGCGCGGTGTAGGCATCTTCTTGCTGGACATGGGCCGGCGGCGTCTCATAGCTGAATGCCGGGTCTTCGGCAGCGACGTATCTGTCCAGTGGCGTCATCTGGTCCTCGGGAATCGGGAAGGGCGAGGGCACTGCTGCTTCTGCTGGGGGTTCGGTGACCTGTTCAGGTGGCTCGACGGCTGTCGGCTCTTCGGGCGCCTCTGGGGCGCACGATACCGCCGCCAACAGAAACACCAGCGACAGAGCGATACCACACCAAATACTCTTTGCGTCTTGGGTCTTCATGGCTCTTTCCTTTCCAATCCAGGATTTGCGCAAGTTATGGGCGAAGGGTCCCCATATCATGGTAACCGATGTACACATTGCGGTCAATTCGCCGCGCCTCTTCGCAGATGGCTTGGCGCAAAGCACGGCATGGAGAGACTTGGCGTCTTGTTCGCGACCTCGCGCGGGAGAATTCGGGTAATTGAAACCGACCCTCCGAAACGAATACCATAGGGGCGTCAAATTAACGTACGGGAGGGAGGCGCACGGTGAGTGTTTCGACGACGAAGAATCCGGTATCTGAGTACCTGAAATCCGTTGAACCGGACAAGATTTCCCCAAGTTTTCTGGCATATTTGGCCAATCTGACTGAAATCACCCGGGTATCGCCACAGGTGGCGCGGTCGATTGTCCAGGAATTGGCGGACCAGCGCGCCCACCTCAAGCTGATCGCAAGCGAAAACTACTGCTCGCTGGCCACCCAATTGGCCATGGGCAATCTGCTGACGGACAAGTACGCCGAGGGATTTCCCGGCCACCGGTTTTATGC
>SLSB01000407.1 GCA_007130675.1 Candidatus Hydrogenedentota bacterium
ATTGCCCGTATGTGCATTTGCTTCGCCGAAAGGCGTTGTGATAGCCTTGTATGTTGACTTGGAAATTCTGGGAGCCGCTTAACAATAGCCGATGATTAGGGAAGGGTGAGTTGTGAGAAAACCGCTTGTCGCTGGGAATTGGAAAATGAACAATCTCGTGGCCGAGTCGTTGGCACTGGTCAACGAACTCAAGCCGCTTGTGGCTGGCACCGAGGGCGCGGACATCGTTGTGTGCCCGGTGTTTACGGCGCTCTACCCCGTCGCGCAGGCCCTCGAGGGCAGCAACATCCAGCTTGGCGCCCAGAACTGCCACATGAAGGAAAGCGGCGCGTACACGGGCGAGATATCGCCGCAGATGCTCAAGGATGTCGGCTGCGTTTGGACGATCATCGGCCACAGCGAGCGGCGGCAGTATTTCAACGAGTCGGACGAATTTTTAAACGAGAAACTGCGTTTTGCACTGGCAAGCGGGCTGAAGGTCATGTTCTGCATCGGCGAGACCCTCGAAGAGCGCGAAAGCGGCAAGATGAATGATGTGCTGGTGCGTCAGGTCACCAACGGGCTGATGGGGTTGTCAGAGGCAGACTTCGACAACACGGCTATCGCCTATGAACCCGTGTGGGCCATCGGCACCGGCGTGACGGCCACCCCCGAACAGGCCGAAGAGGCGCATGCGTTTGTGCGGGGCCTTGTGCAGGACCAGTTTGGCGAAGCCGTGGCCGATAAGGTGCGGATTCAGTATGGCGGCAGCGTCAAGCCCGACAACGCAGCGTCGTTGATGGCGAAGCCTAATGTAGACGGTTCGCTGGTCGGCGGGGCGTCGTTGAAGGCAGACGGCTTCGCGGAAATTGTCAAGCAGTCGGCGCAGTAGAGCACACATGAGCGCTGGCGGGGCCGCAAACCAGAAGCGGGCCTGGTAACAACAATAGCGAACAAACCCGGAGGGATTCGAGGCGTATGTTTGGTACAGTCTATGATTGGCTATGGTGGATTTGCGTAATCCTTTATCTCCCCGCATGCATAGGGTTGATTCTTGTCGTTCTGCTTCAGAAGGGCAAGGGCGTGGGCTTTGCGGGGGCGTTTGGGCTTGGCGGCGGCGGCGCGGACACCGTGTTCGGGCCGCGGATGAGTAAGAGCCTGCCCGTGAAGCTCACCTATGTGATGGCGGGAATGTTCCTGGTGCTGGCCTTGGGGATGTCGCTCCTCTCGGGACGCATTCACAGAGGCGAAGCGCCCGAGATGGTGCCTACCGAAGCAATCGACATGACCGCCTACGAAGAGGCGGGTATCGGCGCCCCTCCCCCGGAACCCGATCTCACGGAACCCCCGGCTGTCATCCTGCCCGGCGAGCCGGAAGGCGAGGTGGAGGTTGCGCCCCCCGAGGAGGTTGAAGAGGGCGAATTGCTGGAACCTCCGGAGCCGGATGTGGATGAACCTATCGAGGTACCGCCCATGGAAACCACCGTGGAGGTGGCGCCCCCAGCCGAACAGTAGGGCTTGATGGAGCACAGTGGTACGGCCCAAAGCCCCTCGGCTTTGGGCCGGTCTGTTTTCGCCGGATGGGGGGATTCTTGAACGCTCTGGACGGGGTTGAGGAGTGCAGCTAGCCACATGGACAAGATTCTGATTCGGGGCGGGCATCCGCTTCACGGTAAGGTATTCGTTCGGGGGGCAAAAAACGCGGCCCTTCCGCTGATGGCCGCGGCGCTGCTCTCGGAAACGCCCTGTGTGCTTCACAACATCCCGTGTCTGCATGATGTGTTCACTCTCGACAAGATACTGTCCGGCATGGGAATGCGGATTGATTTCACGGGCCGGTCGATGAATCTCGATGCCTCGGATGTAGCGTGTCAGGAGGCGCCCTACGACCTGGTGCGAAGGATGCGCGCTTCGTTCTTCGTGCTGGGGCCGCTCCTGGGCCGATTCGGCAAGGCGCGCGTCTCGTTGCCCGGCGGCTGTGCGATTGGCACCCGGCCCGTCGACATTCACCTGACGGGTCTCGAGGCGCTGGGCGCATCCATCGCCATTGAAGACGGGTATGTCGTGGCGAGTGGTCGTCTGAAAGGGGCGGATTTCACGCTGGATTACCCGAGCGTCGGGGCGACCGAGAACCTCCTGATGGCGGCATGCCGGGCCGAAGGCGTGACGCGCCTGAGCAATGCCGCTCGCGAACCGGAGATTGTCGATGTGGCCGCATTTCTGAACCGCATGGGCGCCCAGATCTCGGGAGCTGGCACCGATCTGATCACCGTTGTCGGCGTGGACGCTCTTGGCGGGGCCGAGCATTCGGTAATCCCTGACCGCATCGAGACGGGCACGTTCTTGCTGGCGGGAGTGGCCACGCACGGCGATGTGACGGTCCAGAATGCCCACGCTGACCACCTTGCCAGTTTTTTGAAGAAACTTCGCGAGACCGGCGCGGAGATCGAGGTCACGGGAACCCATATTCGCGCGCGCGCGGTGAATGGGTTCAGAAGCACGGACATCACCACCCAGCCCTATCCCGGTTTCCCGACAGACCTGCAGGCGCAGACCATGGCCATGCTGTGCGTAGCCGAGGGCGCGAGCGTGATACGCGAAATGGTGTTCGAAAACCGCTTCATGCAGGTGGCCGAATTGATGCGGATGGGAGCGGACATCGACCTGGATGGCAACACCGCCGTGGTGCGCGGCGTGAAGGCCCTGAGCGGCGCCCCGGTGATGGCTTCCGACCTGCGCGCAAGCGCCGCGTTGGTGCTCGCAGGGCTGGTGGCTGAAAAAGGGGAAACCGCGGTGGCCCGCGTGTATCATATCGACCGCGGCTATGAACGGATCGAGGAGCGCCTGAACGCACTCGGCGCGGATATCCAGCGCGTGCGGTAACCGGCGGCCTTTCAGCTCTATCCCCATCTGCGCGGGACCGGAAGGCCCGTCATGCGCATAGCGCACAGGGTATACGGCAGCACGTTTCCACAGGGAGGCAACAATGCAAACGGTAACGATAAGAAACGACAAGGATCTCGAGGGCCTTATACGCGCGATCGAACGCGGCGAGGAAGCCGCCGCAGGCGGTGAGGAACACCTTACAGAGCAGCTCGATGCGGCGCGGGCAATTGTCGAGGAGGTGCGCGTCCGGGGCGACGCGGCTGTGGCGGCATTCACCGAAAAGTTCGACCAGGTGGCCCTCGAACCGGCGCAATTCGAGGTGGAACCGGCGGAAATCGAAGCCGCCTCCGGCCAGGTTGACGCGGCTCTGGTGGGCGCGCTCGAGCGTGCTCTCGAGAATATCCGTGCGTTTCATGCGCGCGAGCTGCGCCAGTCCTGGGAAGAGACATCGGCCGACGGAACAGTCATGGGCCGCCGCATTACGCCACTCGAGCGGGTTGGCGTCTATGTGCCGGGTGCAACGGCGTTTTACCCCTCGTCGGTATTGATGAACATCGTGCCCGCGGTGGTGGCGGGCGTTCAAGAGATCATTATGGTCTCCCCTCCTTCCTACAACGGAACAATCCACCCGCTGGTACTTGCCGCGGCCAAGGTCGCCGGCGCAACACGGGTGTTTCGAGTGGGCGGCGCACAATCCGTCGCCGCGCTGGCTTATGGCACCGAGACCATCCCGGCCGTACCCAAGATCACGGGCCCGGGCAACATCTACGTCACGCTGGCGAAGCGCCTGGTGTCGTCTGTGTGCGCGATCGACATGGAAGCTGGCCCCTCCGAGGTGGTGGTGCTGGCGGATGCGCAGGCCAATCCACGCGAAGTCGCCGCCGAAATGCTGGCCCAGGCCGAGCACAATCCCGATTCGGTGGCGATGCTGGTCACGCTCGACGAGGCTCTTCCCGAGAAGGTCGAGGCGGTAATCGAGGAAGAATTGGCCCGGTTGCCGCGCGCGGTCATGATCCGCGAGGCCCTCGAGACGTTCGGCAGGGTCTATGTGGTGCGCGATCTCGACGACGCCGTCCGATTGGCCAATGTGCTGGCAACCGAGCACTTGTCGATTCAAACGGCGGACCCGATGGAGGTGTTCGAGCGAATCACGAATGCGGGCGCCGTGATGCTAGGCGGTTCGACCCCGGTGGCAGTGACGGATTACTATGCCGGACCCAACCACATCCTGCCGACAGGCCGCCGGGCGCGGTTTTCTTCTCCATTATCGGCGGAGGATTTCCGAAAGGTGACCAACTACGTGCTGTATTCGAAGGAGCGGCTCGAACAGGATGCCGATGACATTATCAAGCTGGCGACGGCCGAGGAGTTGACGGCACACGCCCGCGCCGTGGAGATACGAAAGTGAAGTACGCCCGCGATTTGCTGAGAGACGTCGAGGGGTATGTTCCCGGCGAACAGCCGGCAGACCCGGACGTCATCAAGCTCAATACAAACGAAAACCCCTATCCCCCGTCCCCGAGTGCGCTCGATGCTCTCAAAGCCGTGGGCGGCGATGCGTTGCGCAGGTATCCCGACCCGCTTTCGACGGCGTTACGCGCGAAATGGGCTGAGATTCAAGGATATCCGGGGCCCGATTGGGTCATTGCCGGCAACGGCATGGATGAACTGCTG
>SLSB01000324.1 GCA_007130675.1 Candidatus Hydrogenedentota bacterium
CGGCACGAGTCTTAAGGAACATTGGCAGTATCCTCCTTGGGTTGGCTATCAGTCGAAACGGCGAGAATATGCTCCTGGCCGAAGGCGTGTGTGTTACTGCGGCTCACGCATGAATACACTACCAATTTCTGCGTAAACCGCGCAAGAATCCAGCAAAATCAACATCGCCCGATACCGGAAAGCGAGACAGCTCACTACAACCATGCCGCCCTTTTCGCAGCGGTGGTGACGCATGTGGCGCCCGGTCATGTGCCGCGCGGGATCTTGGGCGTCCGGACTTCGTGTCGTTTCCTGCAGACGCCGGGCGCTGAGGCGATGACCGAGGCTCTCTATTCCGAGTAATCGGCCGTGTTTACGTACGAGATAGGAAACGAACACTCCGCGTCCTTATGGGCGGCGTTTCCGGTGGCGATGCCCACATTGGCCGCCTCTAACCCGGTATTCTCGCCCTCGAACATGCAGTGCCGGAAATTGATGCGCGCATTCTCGGTTACGGTGAAATCACACCCGAGAAACGTACACTCGGTGAAGTTCGTGCTCGGGCTAGCCGAAAATACCCCCATAATGGGCACATTTCGCACGTTGACCGTCCCGTAGGGGCGCTCGCCAAACCCACTACCCAGCACCAGCCGAACGCCACCGGGGTTCTCGAGAGTGACGTTATCAATAGTGAGCTGGGTCGGCACCTTCACGTCGTGGGCATAGTCAAAGCCTTCTCGTATGCTGTGATTAAACAGCCGGACATCGCCGTCGTTGTCCCGCACGGTGACATCCCTCAGCACGACGTTGCCATAGAAGTCTCCGATGTCCCCCCGTGCCCCCATGATGCCGCCCCGGCCGCCGATAACGGTGATATTCTGAAGGTAGAAATTCGCGCCGTTAAACGCCAGTGCCGTCCGCGGGGAGAATCTCCATGCCTGCAAGTCGGCCTGCGGCGTGCTGTCGCCCGGAACATGCACGGACAAACCACTCAAGGTAACGTCCCGGATCACGTAATTGCGGCCGTAGTGGTCGTCGATGATGCTGTAATACCCCCCGGTGACATAAATGTTTTTTCCGTGGCGGCCGTCCATTCCCTTCCGCGCATTGGTGGAAATGCAGTGATTGTACCGGAAATTGGCGACATTGCTATTGAGAATATTGTAGCCAAGGTGCGCGCTGGTGGCGCCCGAGAAATAGCTGTTATTAAACTCGACGTTCACGCAGCCCGAAGACTGAAGCAGACGAGACATCGTCGCTTCACGGTCGCGAACCGATATCTCGAGATTGTTGAAGGTCATGTTGCTGCGCGAGACTGTGGCCGCGCCCGCACTGATCCGCTTGGTCTCGCCACCATGGTCCAGCAGCCGCACCTCGATGCGCAATCCATTTACCGTCGTGGGGATGTCTTTGCGCCGGTACCAGACCCGCGTACCCACACGCCGCCAGAGCAAAATGCTGTCCCGCGTGCCGTCTTCATAGGTGAAGTTGTGGTTGGTCGAAGCGCTGCCGGGATTCGGCGGCACCGGCCCGATCTCCACCTCGCCCAGATGCCGGTGCCGGAACGACGTCCCCTCGCCGGAGGGCCACGTTGCTTTGAATATTTCGCCATCGAGAGAACAGTAGTCGGCTTTCGTGTACACCGCCTCTTCGCTCCAAGGCTCCGCATCCGGCGGTGCGCTGTAATCAAAGGCAAACTCTGGAAACACCGCTCCCCGTCCCGAAACGATTTGACAGATGTCATTCTTGTCATAGTAGTGCGCGCCCTTGCGCACCGCTCTCGAGGAGAAGAAATCGGACGAGTAAAACCGAAGTACTCCCCCTTCCTCCAGATCCACATGGCCGCTGCCGTCGGCCAATGGCACCTCCCGGTATGCGGGCAGCGTCACATCGCCTTCCCTGATTCCGTAGAAAGGCTCGATATCCAGTTCCTGCTCGGCGTGGTCTGGGACAAAGCGAAGATTCGGCGCCCTTTTCGGGTGGTGCGTCGGCAGAAACAAATCGTTGCAGAACGTAGTGCGGTCCTCGTCGATCTCAAGTTCAATGACGAAAAGACCTCGGTTCTCGACGTTGCAGCGAAAGGCAATGTCGCGGGTAAATAAATACTCACCTTCTGGAACGAACAGCGTTCGGCCCATGGCCCCGGCCGCTAAGTCCGCGGCCTGTTGCAGGGCGCGCGCATCGTCGTGCCGGCCGTCGCCAACTGCACCAAACCACTGGGGAAATACATGCAGGTTCTGCACATTGCCTGCGACAATGCCAGGCCCGGAGAATATCGGGTGAATACCGGCGTCAATACGGCCATTAATCTCGATTTCGTGGCCGGTGGCCACGGCGAGCTGGCCCCCATCGCGAAACGCCAGCGTTACGTTCGACGGAAACACCAGCGATTCAACGGCGAATATGCCTCCTGCGAGCACCAGCGTGGCCGTCGAATCTCCAATCGCCTCGAGTGCCTGAACGAAGTGCCCGGTATCGTCGGTTTCGCCGTCGGCAGCCGCGCCCAGAGCGCGCATATCGCGTTCGGCGCCGCCCTCGAGAGCAGCGGCTGTGTGAAACGGAACAAGGCCAAGTGTGAGTAAAAAGACCAAGAGCGGCAAACAGATGACAGAGAATTGTGTGCGCATGGGAGTACCTCGACGGTTGCTGATGTGGGCCTGTCTGCTGGCAAAATACTATGATCATGAGCCGAAGGTCAACTTGCCCGTCTGGCGAACCGAAAAACCCAATTCTACGGCATACCCCAGCACGCTGTGTAACTTCCTGCAACGATTCGCGGCAATTCACGCCAGATCTGGTGTGGTTGGGCGCATTTGAGCTTACAAAGCCCGATAATCAGCAATGTTCGGTCTTGTCGTTGCTTCTCTTCTCGTGATTCGAAACGATTTGCAAAGGTCTTCATTGCGGAAGCCGCGCGGGGAAACACGTGTGGCGCGAGCCCATTTTTTTGATCCCAAAAACTCCTCACAAGGAGTATAATGGAGGGGTATGGGCGCTTCGGCGGTGTTGTGTAGCCGCGGCCCGCTGTGGGTCTCATGGTGTTCTGCACCGATGATATGCCCCCGAACGGAATAGAGGTATGCGAAAATGAAAGTGTGGCCAGGTCAACCCTATCCATTAGGCGCGGTCTATGACGGCGCGGGCACGAATTTCTCCCTGTTCTCGGAAATTGCCGATCACGTCGAGCTGTGTCTTTTCGATGACGACGAAAAGGAAACGCGCATCGAGCTGACTGAAGTCACGGGCTACTGCTGGCACGCCTATCTTCCCGCGATCCAGCCCGGCCAGCGTTACGGGTTTCGTGTCCATGGCCCGTGGGACCCCGCCAACGGCCACCGCTGTAACCCCGCAAAGCTGCTGCTCGACCCCTATGCCAAAGCCATCGACGGGCAGATCCAGTGGAACGAGGCTGTATTCCCATACCGCTTCGAGGAAGGGCCCGAAACCATCAGCGAAAGCGACAGCGCGCCATTCGTGCCGCGCGGCGTCGTCCACCAGCCGCATTTTGACTGGAGCGGCGACCGGCGCCTGCAACTCCCATGGCATGAAACGGTTATCTATGAGACGCATGTCAAAGGGTTTACAGCCACCCACCCCGACATCCCCGCCGAGTTGCGCGGGACATACGCGGGCCTGGCACAGCCGCCGGTACTGGACTACCTGAAACGCTTGGGCATTACCGCGATCGAGCTGATGCCCATCCACCACTTCATCCACGACAAGCATTTGATAGACAAGGACTTGCGAAACTACTGGGGGTACAATTCGATCGGCTATTTCGCACCCCACTTCGAATACGCCTCCGACAAGCGTCCCGGGGCGGCCGTGGCGGAATTCAAACAGATGGTGAAATCGTTCCATCAGGCAGGCATCGAGGTCATTCTCGATGTGGTCTATAACCACACCGCCGAAGGCAACGAGCTCGGCCCCATGCTCTGCTTCAAGGGAATCGACAACATCTATTACTACCGCGTAAACGAAGACCCGCGCTACTACATGGACTATACCGGAACTGGAAACAGTCTGAATATGCGCAACCCCCACGTGCTCCAGATGCTCATGGATTCGCTGCGGTACTGGATTCTCGAAATGCACGTAGATGGATTCCGCTTTGATCTCGCCTCGACCCTGGCCCGCGAACTGCACGACGTAGACCGCTTGTCGGCGTTCTTTGACATCATCCAGCAGGACCCCGTCATCAGCCAGGTAAAACTCATCGCCGAACCCTGGGATGTTGGCGAGGGCGGGTACCAAGTCGGCAATTTTCCGCCCGTGTGGACCGAGTGGAACGGCAAATACCGCGATTGCGTGCGCGATTTCTGGCGGGGCGAAGACCAGTTGCTCGCCGAATTTGCCTCGCGTTTCACAGGAAGCTCGGACCTCTACGAAAACACCTCGCGATTGCCCTACGCCAGCATCAATTTCGTGACCGCCCATGACGGATTCACGTTGAATGACCTGTTCACCTACAACGAAAAACATAATGAAGCCAACGGCGAAGACAGCCAGGACGGCGAAAAGCATAACCGCTCCTGGAACTGCGGCGTCGAAGGACC
>SLSB01000549.1 GCA_007130675.1 Candidatus Hydrogenedentota bacterium
AGCCAAGGTCACGGTGGGCAACTTGCTCGCATCCAGGTTGTGGATATCGTCAAGAACGAAATGCTCGCCCGCATCGCCGAAATGCGCAGCGTACATATCGCGCTTGTCTTCGTCGATATCGTTCGCGAACGCAATAGTCCAGCCGGCGGCCTCAAGCCCCATTCGCATTAGTCCAATGCCCGCAAAGAATTCGGCAAAGGTCCAAGTACCCGTCGCACCGACTGCATGACGTGAAAGAGTGTAGTCTTTCGAGGCTCCTGTTTTCATAATCCAGAGTGTAGCACGGCCTCGGCGCAAAAATGAATTGACTTCCTGCCGCTTGTCGCTTGTCCCCTACTTTCCGACCAGACAGAACGCAGCGAAATTGCACGGGCCGGTGAGTCCGGCGCCGCGAAAAGCGCCGCCGAGGTAGACAAACGTGTCCGTAACACACACGGAGGCAATGCTGTGGCCTGTCACGCCGGGGTTCCAGGGGCTGGTTTGACCCGTCTCGAGGTCGAGAGCGGCGACGCGGTGACGCGGCTGGCCGCCAATAGTCTCGAAGCCCCCGCCAACATAGACGGTATCGCCGGATACGGCCAAACTACGCACGTAACCCAAGGGGTTCGGGCTGGGATTCCATGGCGTGGCCTCTCCGGTTGCGGCGTGAATGGCTGCGAGGTGGTTTCGCGGCGCTCCGCCGATCTGGGTAAAACTTCCGCCCGCGAAGATGACCCCGCCGGAGACGGCGATAGCGCCCACGGCATCGTTCGCGTTTGGATTCCAGGCCACAGCTTGTCCTGTTTGCATATCAATCGCGGCCACATTGTTCCGGTCTTGCCCCCCAATGCGTGTGAATTGCCCTCCCACATAGACAATCGAACCCGATAACGCCAGTGTCTGGACATACGGAAACGTTCCGCCCGCGCTGGGATTCCATTCCGTGATCTTCCCGGTTGCGGCCTCAATCGCGGCGATGCCGTTGCGTTGCTGTCCGCCGATCGTGCTGAAATACCCGCCGGCATAGACCGTGCCACCGGACACGGCCAGGCAAAGCACGCCGCTTCCGGCACCCGGATTCCAGGGAGTCGCGCGGCCAGTTTCCGGATCCAGCGCGGCGACGGCGTTTCGTTCCTGGCCGCCGATGTAGCTGAAGTTTCCTCCCGCATAAACAATACCTTCGGCAACGGTTAAAGCCGAGACGACATTGTCGGGTTCGGGGGCCCACGGCGTCGCGGCGCCCGTGGTCTTGTCAAACGCCGCAGCATATCTCCTGGGCTGAGCATTCACACTTGTGAACTCGCCTCCGGCAAGCAGGGCGCCACCGGAAAGCGCCAGAGTATGCACCCGGCCATTGACGGCGGGGTCCCATGCGGTGGCGGCTGCCGTATGGACGTCCAGTGCCGCCAGCCCTGCGCGGGGCTGTCCGCCAATACTCGAAAACCCGCCGCCAACATAAACAGTATCGTCGGAGACCACAATGGCATTCGGCTGAAAGTTTGCGTTGCTGTTCGTCTCGAAGCTGGCCCGAGCATTCCAGCTTGTGGCGGCGCCGGTCTTGGCATCTACTGCTGCAATGCGGTTACGCTCTTCTCCGCCGATTCTACGGAAGAGGCCGCCAATGAATACCATTTCGCCGTCGCCGGAAACCGCAAGCGCCGTTACCGGCAGGTTTGCATCCGGGTTCCACGAGGAGACCTCGCCCGTTTCAATGTTAAACGCGGCAACGCGATTGCGATCCTGACCCGCAATCCGGGTGAAATCGCCCCCGACATAAAGCGTGTTCTCATAGATGGCCAGCGCGCTTACCGCTGCCTTCATCCACTCATCCACATATCCCCGGAATGCAAAGCGAAATTCGGACTGCGGGTTCCATGCGGTGGCATGTCCGGTTGCGGCGTCGAGTGCCGCAATCGAGTGACGCGCTTGTCCGCCGATGCGGGCAAAGAAGCCGCCTGCGTATACCGTCGAATCGTTGACCGCCAAGGTCAGGACTATCCCGTCTGAATCCGGGTTCCAATCCGTGGCCTTGCCGGTCGCGGCGTCCAATGCCGCGATTCGGTTGCGCTGTTGGCCGCCAATCTGGGTAAATGCCCCGCCGGCCAAGAGGGCGTCTTCGGATAGAACGAGAGATTCCACCCTGCCGTTTGCCTCCGGGGTCCAGGCTGCATCAAGGGCGCCTTCGCCTGTGATACGCGCAAGGTTGTTCCGCGCAACACCGTCTACTGCCTTGAAGGCCCCGCCTATGTACCACCCACCCGCGCCGTCGGAGACGGCGGCATGAACGTCGCCGTTGACTTTGGCGAAGGCGCTGTCGACAAGACCCGTCGCTGCGTCGATCGCGGCGGCGCTGCCGGTATACGGGCCTACCTGAGTGAAATTGCCGCCCACGTAGACCGTCGTCTCCGAGTGTGCAATGGCGTTGATATTGCCGTCGGTTACCCAGAACTCCTCGTGCGCGGCATCGCTCTGCCCCCAAGCCATCCACGGACACAGGGCTATCGCAACCGCGGCCACGCCTTGAACGCCGCGAATCCACGGAAGCTGCCCGTTTTTACATTCCGGGAGGCTTCCAGCCCAGTTCCACAAACTCGAAATCTTCAATGGTAAACTCCTCCAACGATGATGCGGTGATGCCCATGGCTGCCCATTGAGCCAGGCTGTCGCCGTTGGTCTGAACCTTGATGTTGATTCCTTGGCTGCCCTGGTCCGAGATGACCGAGCCATAAGTCAGCAGCGCTTGCGCCATCGCGCGAGCGTACGGGTTGGTCATGGCGTCGATGCGGGGCTGCACCGACGCTTTCAGACGCACGCGCGCGCCCTCGGGAAGATTCGTTGTATCGCCCTCGTTTCCGACATAGGGCCACACATGGTTGTCGCGCGGCAGATGCGGACTCTTCCCCGACATCGGTACGGTCAGCTTGATCGTGCGCGGAACATGGAGGGCTTTCACTTCGCTCACCAAGAACCCGAATGTTGTAATTGAAAGGCCGCGATGGCCGGTATTGCGCACGTCATTGCTATGGGCAGCCCGTCCATCCAGTCCGTTGGACTTCAGGTAATTCACGGCTCCCGGCCACGGACATCTGCCGCGATGGGCCCGTGGGCGCCAATTGAAGCCGCCCATACCGCCAAACTTGTACAAGATCCCATTCCCGTCATCCCCGGTAATATCAACGCAGCCGATCTCGTAGTCGCCCGGACTGGGCATCATGTCTGCCGGACCGCGAAACCGATGCACAATACCCAAGCTGTCGGTTACTTCCCACATCGGGTCCGATGCCGTCCCGACAAACAAAGCGAAGCCATACTGGCCGCTGGAAACGGAGTTCATACGAATGCCGTGGCGATCGGGATGAGCGATGGCCTTCCAATGCTCAATGTAGTAATCGCTATTGGGATCTACCGGGGCTTGCTGGATCGGCGTGCTCCAATAGGAATTGGCCGTGAGATAACGCCAATCCGCCAACACCTCGTCTCTATGTGCTTCGTTATCGGCAAATGCACGTGCATTCGCCCAGCAAACAGCCATCAACACCAGAGCCGCCCCCAAGGTCGAGCAGATCCGCGCATAGAAGTCTCTCGGTGGTGCCTTTTTCTTCATGTTGGCCCTTTCGTAAATCGTGCCTCACCGCATGGTGCGCAGTATGCGCGAATTTCGCGCAATGCCGCAATGATGGCTGTGCCGTTCGATGGCTGTACGGGAACCCGCCACCGGGCAAAGATGCCAGCGTTTTTTTGACACAATATTGAGGCGCATGGTAGCCTATCGTTTCCGCCGAGTGCTGCGGTTCAACGTGTCTTGCCGAATAGAGGGTAGTTTCCATGGTCATCGGTACGAATTCTCGCACAACGATCTTTGATGTCTTGCAGATTGGTGTCAAGGAACATATACGTGAGGTCGGGTATCCCGAAGAGCTGTACTTCGAAACGGACGACTGCACGATGCTTGTCTCGGGGAAGGATTTTGATAACCGGGTGGATACGCTGCGCATCAGTCTGAAACCTAAAGACGGTCTCACGCCGGAACAGGTTTCGGACAACCTGAAACAGGCCAATATCCCCAATCAGGTGGTTCACAAGAACGGCGTGCTGGTCATGAATCTGCCCCCGTTCGAGTGGCGGCAGATGACGCGGCTGGCCGCCGCCGACAAGGTCATTGACGAATCCGCCGCGCAATCGCTGCGTGCACGCTCGTGGCAGGTGACGGTCAAGCGCTTCAAGCACACCGATATAAACATCAATTTGCTCATTGAACAGATGCAGGAGAAGAACGCTTCTGACCTGCATCTGCGCGCGGGCTCGCCGCCGTACATCCGCGTGGACAATGACCTCATGCCCCTCGAAGGCTTTGACGTGCTGAACGCCGATGACATGGAAAACATGGTGTTTCAACTCGGCGGGAAGAAAGAGGTCGAGATCCTTGAGGCCGAGCGCGAATCGAGTTTCAACTTCCACGCCACCGGCATTGGCTATCTGCGCGTCAGCTGCTATTTCAAACAAGGTGCGATGGCGCTCGCTATCCGGCTTATTCCCGAGGA
>SLSB01000240.1 GCA_007130675.1 Candidatus Hydrogenedentota bacterium
ACGGAGATGATGTTCCCTAGGGAATCCCAATCGCCCTGCATCGCATAACCGAGGACCATGAAGAGATTGGCCCCCGCGCAGAAATGCTCGCCTTGGTTCGCCAGCACCATGCCCTCGAACTTCCCCTCGTTGATCAGGCTTACGCCGGTATTGAGCATTTGGAGCAGGTCGCCGTCGATAGTGTTCATCTTGGTGTGAAACTCGGCACACAGAATCCCGTCGCCGAGATCGATCAGGCTGCAGCTCTGCGTTTCTTCGACCACCCTGTTTTCCGCCTTGAGATCGGCCAGAAACACGGCGTTGGGATTGCGCACGATGTCGTTGTAGCTCTTCGAGGCAAGATCGAAGTATTGTTTGCGGCCGCTTTCGTACCGGTAGAATGATTCGCCGCCCGAGGCGAGCAGCGCCTTGGCAATTTCCGGCACCGCAAACCCATCGGCCTCCATGCGATCGCACACATAGTTGACGCCCAGCGCGTCCCAGGTCTCGAAAACGCCGATGTTATAGGCGAAACCCCATCTGACGGCGTTGTCGATGTCCACGATGTTGTCGGCAATCTCGGGAATGCGGTTGGCAGCGTAAATCGCCGTATTGGCAAAAACTTTCCACAGGAATTTCGAGCCCGAGTCGTCGCCAGTGTGCATGATGCGCACCTTTTCCTCGAGATCATCCGTCTTGCGGGCCGCGCCAATGCAGTCGAACCGTGTCTTGGTTTGGGGCGTATACTCGAGGGTGTCCATATCCAGCGACAAAATGACCCGTTTGCCCTTTTCGTCGCGTTGGTCGGTCTTCTTGTAGAACCCTGCGCCGGTTTTTTCGCCCAAACGGTTTTCCGCAAAGAGTTTTTCGAGCCACGGTTCAGGCTGGAACAGGTCGCGCTGCTCATCGTCGGGACAGCCGTTGTAGACATTGCCGATCACGTGCACGTAGGTGTCGAGGCCAACCAGATCGCACGTGCGCAGCGTCGCTGACGGAGAATGCCCGATAATCGGCCCCGTGAGGCTGTCGACATCTTCGACGGTCAGCCCGTCTTTGGGGAACTCGCGCATGATAAACTGGCATACATAGGTCAAAATGCGGTTGGCAATGAAATTGGGGGTGTCTTTGGCTACCACAATGCCTTTGCCAAGCACGTTTTCGGTAAACCGGCGCAGTTTCTCGACGACTTCCGGGCGGGTGTCCGGGCCCGGAATCAGCTCGAGGAGCTTGAGATAACGCGGGGGATTGAAGAAATGCGTGCCGAGGAAGTGCGCGCGCATGTCGTCGTCCATCACATCGGTCATGGACCGCACAAGAATTCCGCTGGTGTTCGTGCTGATAATCGAACCCGGCCGGCGGTGTTTGGCCGCTTCGCCCAGCACAGCCTTCTTGATCTTGAGATCTTCTTTGACGACCTCGAGCACCCAGTCCGCCTCGGCGATACGTGGCAAGTCGTCTTCGAAATTGCCGATCTCGATACGGTCGGCGTACTCGGGCAGATACAGCGGCGCGGGTTTGGTCTTGAGTAGGGCGGCTTTGCTGGCCGCCGCAAGTGCATTGCGCTTTGCCGGGTCTTTTTTCTCTTCAGCGCTCAAATTGGGCGGGATTATGTCGAGCATCAGCGAGGAGATGCCGCAATTCGCCAGATGCGCGGCAATCGCTCCCCCCATGACGCCCGAGCCCAGCACGGCCACTCGTTTGATATCATCCATAGAACACTCTCCTTCCGCTACGCGAATGTAACTTCCGCCCCTTGGCCCAAGTCCTGAATTTGCCGCCGGCGTCCCAGCACGGAACAGCGTCGTCCACGGCAGTCCGCCCGTGCCCGCTACTGGTCTCCAACCTGTTGGGGTCGCACCGCTTGAAACCTTGCAAGCCCTGAAACGCTCCTATCGTACATCAGATCACAAAAAGGGTCAAGACGGGACAGAGGCTTTGGACGGCGTGCGCGCGAACTGCGAAAATCAAGGAACTTTCCCTATTTTGTCAATTCACATGCTATACTGGGCCTAAACATGGTAAACTCTTGTCAGTCGGGGACCGCTCGGCGGGGAGATGCCGCGGCGGCAAGAAGGCCCGGCTGAATGGGGAGTGCAGCACTGGAAACCCAAACGCTGTATAAGCGTGACTTCAGGAGGGACACACATGAGCATCAGCACGAAAACGTACGGCATTCTGGCCGTCGCATTGGCGCTTCTGTTGGCAATCGGATGCACCACGTTCACCCCGAGAACTACCGCACCCGGCACCAAGGTCCGGACCCACGAATTCTATGGCATCGAGTTTGTGTGGATTCCGGCCGGGACCTTCCAGATGGGCAGCCCGGTTGACGAAGCGGGCCGAAACCCCGACGAGGGTCCCGTGCATACGGTGAGATTCAACGAGGGGTTCTGGATCAGCCGCAGCGAAATCACCCAGCAACAATATGCCCATGTCATGAACGAGAACCCCTCTGCGGAAGTGCGCGAGGAATTGCCCGTGACCAATGTCAGCTGGATTGACGCGATGGCATTTTGCGCCAAGCTGTCCGCAGACAGCGGCGCGGCGTACTCGCTACCCACCGAGGCGCAATGGGAGTATGCTGCCCGCGCGGGAACGACGTCCGCCTACCATTTTGGCGACGATCCGCTGTTGCTCGATGCCTATGACTGGTACGCCGGCAACACTCCCGGGAACACGGCGCAGTTTCCCGCGCAACGAGCGCCGAACCGTTGGGGTTTGTATGACGTTCACGGCAATGTCAGCGAATGGTGCTACGACGTCTACGCGGAGGACTATTATCAACACAGCCCGTCTGTCGCGCCTACGGGTCCGGAGCAAGGTCCCACGCGCGTGGTGCGGGGCGGGTCCGTGATAGCCGAGGCGGACGCGTGCCGGGTTGCCGCCCGCGCCCATGCCGCCCCTGAGACCACAAGCCCCAGCATCGGATTCCGCATCGTGCGTGATAAGCTGCCGACCCGACTTCGCTACTATCCCCCGGCCGAATAGGGAACGCTCACAGCTATCTGGCCCGGAATTCGCCCTCCGCGCACGCTTTCGCGGAGGGCGTTCCACGATTGCCGACGGCGCCACTCGTGCAAAACCTCCTCCCGCTTGCAGGACCGCCGTGCCGGGTGGTCACTCCGGCTGTCTTCCGACAGCCCCAAGCACCTTTTCCACACTGGACCGCGCGGCTCCGACGGGCGGGAGCTTCCTGGTTTATGTGTATTCGATAGGTGCCCCTATAAGCGCATCAAGTTCGCTGAACAGAATGTACCGTTTGCGCGATCTCATCAACGGGTTTCTGATCTTCATCAACCGCTTGCACTTCTTAAGCAAGAACGCCTTCTCTTCGGAAAGAAAGGCCATGGCGGCGCCCGAGCAGAACGACACCTCGGGAATCTCGATGACACGCAAGAAAAAAAGGTAGCCGACCCGTGCCGTCTCGCTCATTGCGAAGTCGGTGATCGTCACGTCGGGCCTATCGCGCAACAGATCGTGCAATCGCAGGGTTGCGTTTGATTTGTCCACCGCCACAACTTGGTACAGAGAGGTCTCCGACGCCACTGCCGCACGCAACACCATCTCTTCATCCGGATCGAGGCCGTGCTCGGCCTCGATCAGTTTTTGCGCCCGCGATTTCCCCGTCTTTCCAGGCTCATACAGCAAGAACTCGTACAGACGGTCTATTGCTGCCTCGCTGGGGAGGGCCGCGGTGTGGCCGTTCACGATTTCGTATCCCAGTTCGCGGGCCGCCGCTATGAGGACTTTGCCTCCCTTTTGGCCCTCTGGCAGCGTGTCCAGCAACCGGTTGTTCACTGAACTCTGTGCTTCCCGAAGCTCTTGATATCGCTCGATGTGGTCCATCCGAGTTCCCTCATTCTGATTGTCGGCCCATTCATGTGTCCCGCACCCGTTTCTAGCGCAATCGGGTGCTGGAATACAAGTGCACGTGATGGCAGTCGAACCGGGTGGAAGCGGCGGTTCAGGGCAACGGGGCGATGTGGTAGATCTGCCCCGCCTGGGCGTCGAACACGGCCACTCCGGCTTCGGGGCGTTCGACGGGCACGGGTTGGCCGTCGTGCGTCACTGTGACGGGTCGCCCATACCGCACGCGGCAGGGTCCTGACATATCCGTGCGGATTTCGGCATATGCAAGAGCGGCGTCTTCCCACGCCTGATCGACCTCGAAGGCGCCGCGGGCGCGAAGTCCGGTAACCCGGCCGGTTGGCCATGCCTCGGGCAACGCGGGCAGCAGGTGAATCTCGCCGTTGTGGCTTTGGAGCAACATTTCTGCGATGCCCGCCGTGCCGCCGAAATTGCCGTCGATCTGGAAGGGCGGGTGCGTGTCGAACAGGTTCGGCAGGGTAGACTTGGCCAGCAGCGCATGCACGTTTTCGTGGGCCTGGTCGCCGTCGCGCAACCGTGCCCAGAAGCTGATGATCCATGCGCGGCTCCAGCCGGTATGCCCGCCCCCGTGCGATAGACGGTATTCGAGCGACTTGCGGGCGGCTTCGGCCAGCTCGGGCGTGCCCTCGAGGGTAATCTGATCGCCGGGGTGCAAACCGTAGAGGTGCGACATGTGGCGGTGGCCCGGCTCGGGCTCGTCGTAATCCTCGATCCACTCCTGGAGCCGCCCGGTTCGCTCGCTGATCTGAAGGGGCGCCAGCCTTTCGAGTGCCGACTCAAGTTCCCGGCGGAAGTCCTCGTCTATGCCGAGAATCGTGCTGGCTTCGATGCAATTGGTGAACAGGTCATGGATGATCATGAGGTCCATGGTTGCACCGTAGGTAAACATGGACACCGTGCCGTCGGGTTTCCGGAACCGGTTCTCGGGCGAATGCGAGGGATTGGTGACCAGATAGCCATCGGGACCCTCGATGAGGAAATCGAGCAGGAACTGTGCCGCGCCTTTCATGAGCGGATAGGCGCGGTCGCGCAGGAACGCTTCGTCGCGCGTGAACTCGTAATGCTCGTAGGGATGCTGGGCAAGCCATGCCGCGCCCATGGGCCAGATGCCCCACACCCCGTCCGCGGGGGTGGTGAATCCGAAAATGTCGGTGAGATGATGCACCACCCAGCCGCCAGCGTCGTAATGCATCCGGGCCGTATGCCCGCCGGGTTCGACAAGTGACTCCATGAGGTCAAACAGCGGCAGATGGCATTCGCCGAGGTTTGTCACGTTGGCGGGCCAGTAGTTCATCTGAACGTTGATGTTGGTGTGGTAGTCGCTGTTCCAAGGCGCGTTGATGTGCTCGTTCCAGACGCCCTGGAGGTTGGCGGGCAGACAGCCCGGCCGTGACGAACCCATCAGGAGGTAGCGGCCGAACTGGAAGTAGAGCGCCGCGAGCGCGGGGTCGTCTTCGCCCCGGCGGACGCGCTCGAGCCGGGCGTCCGTGGGTAATTCAGGCGCGGGATTCTCGCCAAGGTCGATATCGACCCGCCGGAACAGGCTGCGGTGGTCTTCGATATGGGCCGCGCGTATTTCGTCGTATTCGGGGACGGTGCTCAATGTCTGCCGGGTGATCTCGAGGGGGTCGCCGCCGCGGTAGCTCGTAGCGGCCGCGATGACGAGCGTGAGCGCATCGGCCTGCTCGATGTGCATGCTCCCGCCGTGGTTGCGGAGCTGTCCGCCCTCGACACGCGCCTCGATGCGCCCGGCAAACGCGACGCCCGCGGGCTCGCCGGTTTCGTGATGGCGAATATCGATCTGGCCGCCCAGCACGAGCTGGTCAGGGCCTTCGCTCGAACACGCGGCGTCCTGGGGGCGTGTCATGGTGATATTGCACGACAGGGTTCCCGGCGTATCGGCTTCGATGCGCACCACGATCACGTCGTGAGGCACCGAAGCAAACACCTCCCGGGTATAGGTCACATCATCGGTCGTATAAACCGTGGACGCAATACCGGTATCAATATCCAGGCTGCGGCGATATCCTGCAACCCGTCGAGACGGCGGAAAAGACAGGAGAAGGTCGCCGAGGGTCTGGTACGATCTGATGCGCTCGGGCTGTCCCATCATATTCTTGGCCAGTTCGGTCGCCTCGTCGTTTTTCCCCTCGAAAAGCAACCGCCGGACCTCGGGCAACACCTCGAGGGCTCTGGGATTCGTCCGGTCCCGCGGATAGCCTTCCCACACGGTCTCTTCATTGAGCTGGATGCGTTCGTCGCCCGTGCGGCCAAACACCATCGCGCCGAGGCGCCCGTTGCCGACAGGCAGGGCTTCGTTCCAGTCGCGGGCTGCTTGCCGGTACCAGAGGCGCCACGCGCCCTCGGGCGGCGGGGCCTCGTCCACATACTCGATCGCCACAAATCCGGGGAACGCGCGCGTATCCATATCGAGTGCCTCTGCGAGGTGGGTCACCGTGAAGTTGACGTCGGCATTGGGCCAGTTCTTCCATACGGGGTTGTCGCCGCGGCGAATCTGCCACATCCCTTCGAGGCTGAATGAGCCGTCCGGACTTGAAAGTTGCAGCGGGCCGCCAATGATCCCACCCGCGCCGCCGTGGTCATAGACGCGCACGGCGATGAGGTTCCATCCGCCCGCGCGCACGGCATCCGGCGGCACGACATAGCGGCGCTGGCGTTGAGCGTCGCCTTCGTATTCGGGCGGCATCGAGCCCGCTGCGCCCACCAACTCGCCGTTGAAAAACGTTTCATCCGCGTCGTCGATGCGCCCCAGCTCGAGGATAAACCGCTGTCCGTCCCAACCCGGCGGTATCCACACGAAACACCGGTACCACGCGAAGCCGTCGTAATCGCGCCAGGCCTCGCCGCCGGGACTCGCCCCCCATGCCGCGGGCACGTACGCCGACTCCCACTCGCTGTCTGAGGCCGCAAAGGCCGCCGAGACGGCCGCCATCGCCGCCAGCATAAAGACCGCATGTCGCATGAAACGGACTCCTCAGGTTGGACGTTCCATATCGTGACGGGAGCATTCGTTCGCGCACAGAAAAGGGTCTTGACTCGCCGCCATTTGTACCGGGGCGCTACTCGAGCCCGTATTTCTTGATTTTGTACTGAAGCGTGGTGCGTTTCAGGCCGAGATGTTCGGCGGCTTTGGTCTTGTTCCACCGGAACCGCTCGAGCGCGGTCTGGATCATCTCGCTTTCGAGTTTGTCCGTCCGTTCGATGAGCGACCCATGCGCGGGAGCGTCCATCGGCTCGGGTTCGTCGTCTTCCTGAACGAAGAAGAGCTCCTGCGGCACCTCTTCAACCGTGATTGTGTCACCTTCACACAAGACTACCGCGCGCTCGAGCATATTCTCGAGTTCGCGGATATTGCCCGGCCACGGATAGCGCATGAAGAAACTCATGACCTCGTCGTCCACGCCGGTCACGTTCTTGCCGGTCTCTGCGCTGAACCGCGCGAGAAAAATGTCCACCAGGGCGGGGATGTCGTCGCGGCGGTGCTTGAGCGGCTCGGTGCGCAGTGAAAACACGTTGAGGCGGTAGTAGAAGTCTTCGCGGAAATCGCCCTTTTCGATAGCTTGGCGAAGGTCGCGGTTGGTGGCCGCGACGATGCGCACGTCCACTTTGATGGTCTGCTGGCCGCCCACGCGCTCGAACTCGCCTTCTTGCAACACGCGCAGCAACTTGGTCTGTATCGAGGGATCGATCTCGGCCACCTCGTCAAGGAACAGGGTGCCGGTGTGGGCCTGTTCGAAACGGCCCGCGCGCTGGCCGGTGGCCCCGGTGAACGCACCGCGCTCGTGGCCAAACAGCTCGCTCTCGAGCACCCCCGGCGCCAGGGCCGCGCAATTCAACGCCACGAACGGGCGGCCGCTTCGCGGGCTGGCGTCGTGAATGGCCCGCGCCACCAGTTCCTTGCCTGTGCCGCTCGGGCCGGTAATTAACACCGAGCTTCGGCTCGGGCCGATCTTCTCGATCATCTTAAGCAATTGCTTCGTTGACTTGCTGTCGCCGATAATGCGGCGGCTCTCGCCAACGTCGCGGACCAGTTCGTCCGGTGTTTTGATGCCTTGCTGTTCTCGCCGCCGCAGAATCCTGTCAACCTTGAGCTCGATTTCCTCGAGTTTGAAGGGTTTGGCGATGAAATCTTCGGCGCCCAATCGTATAGCTTCCACAGCGGTTTCGATCGTGCCGTACGCGGTGATCATGATGAAGCTCGTATTGAGGTTCGATTCCCTGCCGAAACGGAGCACAGCCATGCCGTCGCGTCCCGGCATCTTGAGGTCGGTGATCACCACGTCGAACTCCTTTTCTTCCAGGAGTTCGATGGCCTTGTCGCCATTTGATGCCGTGGTCACATCGAGCCCGCGATCGGTGAACGCGGTCTCGAGAACCTGGCGTATACCCGGTTCGTCATCGACCACCAGCATCCGCGCCTTCTTATCTGTGCGAGTCACACTACACTCCTGATCGTGCTGCCGCCCAGGCGGATCGGATTCCGCGTGATGTCTTGCCTCCCCGACAGGCGTGACACTGCGCTGGCGCGCGGCAGCATCCCTCGGCCAAGCCGGCCTGTGCCAGCTTAACTCTCCTATTTTGTATCACTTGTCCCGAGTTGCGTCAAATACTTGCCGGACCGTGCCTCGTAACGCGTTGCGAAACGGGGAAAATCCGCCGTCAATCGCCAAAAAGCCGCTTGAAGTCGTCCAGCGAACCGGAATCGTTCGATTCGTCTCCGCCGCCGAAGAGTTCATCCAGCGCATTCCGCGCACTGTCTCCCGGTCGCGTCTCCGTGCCGGCGTCTGCGGCGTCGGCAAACGTAAACTCATCGCAGAAATTGCACCCTGCCTTGTCGCCCACCCATTCGGTGGTGGGGATATAGCAATCGTTGTGCACGCCCGGCTCGTAGTAAAGGCAATTCAAGCAACAATGCAGATACGCCGAACACCCGCCGCAGATGTCTTTGGGCCCGGGCTGTTTTTTTACCTCGTCTTCCCAGACGGCTCCGCATGCGTGACACTGTTTCATGTGTTCACTCCCGAAATCGAAGTTCTCGGCACTGCAGCTTACTCGGAAACCAGCCTATCGCCGGCCCGTCCGCCAGTCAAACCGAACGCTCACTCGGGGGCAACCAGCTCGATCTCGAACACCTTGGGCCACAGTTTGCCCGTGACGAACAGCCGCTGCTCCCCAGGGTCGTAGGCGATGCCGTTGAGCACATCTTCACTGCCGGTGCGGTCCTCGGGAGCGAGCAATCCCTCGAGGTCGATCCAGGCAAGCAGATGACCTGTCTCCGGTTCGATTCGTGCAATGCGATCCGTTTTCCAGACGTTGGCAAATACCTCTCCGTTGATGTACTCGAGTTCATTGAGGCGGCGGATTGGCCCACCGGGACCAATCACCTGCACCTGGTGGGTCCGCTGGAACGTATCGGGGTCGAGAAAATACAGAAACGAGCTGCCGTCGCTCATGATCAGGTGGTTGCCATCGTAAGTCAGCCCCCACCCTTCGGTGGGGTAGGTGAATTGGTCTATCTGTTCGAAGGTTGCCTTGTCGTAGACAAACCCGACCTGGCTTCGCCATGTCAACTGGATGATGCGGTCGCCAACGATGGCGAGCCCTTCGCCGAAGTAAGCGGGGGCCAGTGCTGTCATTCGCGTCACTTCGCCGGTCTCGAGCACTACTTCGCGCAGGGATGATCTGCCGCGCAGCCCCGTACTTTCATAGAAATACCCATCTTCGAACGCGAACCCCTGTGTGAAAGCCTCGGGGTCATGTGGAAACGTGTTGAGCACACGATAGGAATAGGCCGGGATGCCGTGGGCCGCGTCGTTGGCAATATCGCCCGGAATCTCCAAGCACGAAACGGAATTTAGCGCGAAGGCCGATAGAACCGCCATATGAAGGCCATGAAACATGAAAAGTTTTTGCATGTCGGTTCCCGGTTTTGCCGCCTTGTATTGCGTTGCTCTGCACAATTCTACCACGGCCGCCGGTTCTCATTCAGTTTCGCCCGAGAACGCACGGGCGCGTTGCAAGGGCGAGCGGTCCTGACCCACCGGCGTTACGCGGCGAGGGGCGGCTCCAGAGACTCGCGCCGCTGGTAATACAGGCACGTTGTCCACGCGAACAGCACGCACGCCGTGTAATACATGGGATAACAGAAATATCCGTTGATCGACCCGCTAGGCGTAAACCGCCACCGGGCGACGAAGATGTCCGACACAAAGAAAATCACCGCCGCCAGAAGAATCAGGGGACGGTGCTGTTCCGAGCTTATGCCGTAAGCAAGAATAACCATCAGCGAGATGACCACCATGTAACCCAGCACCAGGAACATGTCGGACCGGGAGGAAATGCCGGGGAGCAGCCACGCCAGAATGGCAATGCCCACCACCAGCATGATGGGCACGAGACGCAGGGCGCGTTGCCAGTCGATGCCGATAACCCAGAATGCGGCCACAAAGAAAAAGTGGGCCACCAGAAACGCCAGCGCGCCCCAGACAAAGTTGCGCAGCCCGAGATAATCGCCCAGCGCGCAACATATCAGGCCAAGAAACATAAGGCGGCCATAATTCCAGCGCAGCGCGCCGCCCAGCAAGGCCACGGACAGGTAACAGACCGTGCCTATCATGAGAAAGGTTGCCCTGTGAGGACGGACGGCCGGCATGCTGAAGCTCATCAGTACGCCCAGCACGCTCAACCACATCAGGCCCGTAATCAACTGGCAAGAGAGACGCCGGTAGCGCCATGCAAGGGGTTCGAATGCTGGCTGACCATTTTGCAAAGGGACGTTTGGCAATTCCATAAGATGTCTTGACCTGTCTGTGTTAAGCGCAACGAATGGAGTGAATGCACCGCGCTAGAATACTATAACCAACCACTTGGCGGATGCGGCACTCCCCGCACCCGCGTTCTCGCGGCGCGTCCCTTGGTAGGTGCTCGTACTGTACCCGATGTTCGACCGTGAGTCAAGAAAAGGGGGCATATTTTTGGAGTGCGGTGGCTTCAGGCATCGTAGGAAGATCCGTTTCGCCAGACTTTTGGCTGGGCTGGCGTTGCCGCGCCTTCGGCGCTTTGGGGCAAGAAATGTGTGGCCAGGAAGGCGCGTGTCCGAGCAGGCACGTTGTCTTGGTTTTTCGTGACTCGCATCTCCAGTCGCGAGGGCGCGGCGAGGCTTCGTCACAGTATGCACGGCACTCCCCCACTCCCCCGCGAGGGCCGGGGGGCAAACTATAGCTCCTGGGAGGCTTCGAGCGGGGCCCAGCCGCCGCCCAGAGCTTTGTAGAGGCGCACGAGATTGGTGGAGATCACGCCTTCACTGACGGCCAACTGTTCCTGAAATGCCAGTAGGGAGCGCTGCGCGTCCAACACATTGTTGAAGTCGCTCAGACCGGAGCGGTATTTGTCTTGCGCGACGTCGAGTGCGCTCTGGGCCGCATCGACAGCGTTGAGCAGAGCCTCGCGCCGCTGTTGCTCTTCGGCGTAGTCGACCAGGGCCTCACGCACTTCCTTGACGGCCATCAGCACGGCGTTTTCGTACGCGGCGAGGTATTGTTCGTGGAGTTCGCTCTGTACCTGGATGTTTCGACGAATGGCCCCGGCGTTGAAGATCGGCCAGGAAACCCGGGGGCCGATGCTCCAGGCGCGGCTGTCCGTATCGAACAGGCTGGAGGACGAAAGAGATTCGAGGCCGATCGAGCCGATTAGACGGAACTTCGGATACAAATCGGCTTGGGCTTCACCAATGCGCGCCGACTGCGCGGCCAACTGGCGTTCGGCCACTCGGATATCGGGCCGTTGCCGCAAGGCATTCGCTGGGATGCCCGTCACGACCTTGAGCGAGGCGACGGGTATGGGCCGGGGTACTATCAATTGGTTGTGCAAGCCGCCGGGCATGCTGCCCGTAAGCACCGCGAGGCTGTTCATAGCGGCTTCGACACCGCTGCGCAGCGGGGGAATCGACGCGCGTGTATTCTCCATGACATACCGGGCCTGCTGGACTGCCAGGGCATCGCGCAGACCGGACTCGAACAGAGATTGCAGGAGTTCATAGGTCTCTTCTTGTGCATCGAGGTTCGATTCGGCCACCTGCAACCGCGCCTGATAGGTTCGCAGCATCACGTAGTTCTGGGCGACGGCGCCGGCAAGGGACACCCATACCGCGTTGAGACTCTCGTGCGCCGCCTCGAGGTCGGCCTCGGCCGCCTCGACACCGCGCCGCGTGCCCCCGAAAATGTCGATTTCCCAAGCCGCATCGATCCCGGCGCGGTAGAAGTCGCTCTCGAGGTCGATACGACGCTGGACCGGCCATGCCGCGATTTGGCCGGGCGCGCGCATCAGGGCTTGGGCGGGGTCGGTGGCCAAGAGCGAGACGGTTTGGGCGATACCCAAGCCGGTGGCGACGGTACCCGCGAGCTGCTGCACGGCAGGGAACTCCTGCGTGGGCAGCATGCCTTCGCTTGTGCGGCTGCGCCGGTATGTTGCCGCAGCATCGACCCGGGGAAACAGGTCCGAGCGGGCGATGCCGGTGATGTGGCGCGCCTTACGCACGCGGGACTGCGCCTGACGCATATCGAGATTTCCGTCGAGCGCGTACTCGATCAGTTCGGTCAGCAGCGGGTCCTCGAGGGTTTCCCACCAGTCCGCGAGGGATTCAGCCGTTACGGGCCCCGCTTCAGCCGTAATGTCCTCGGGAGGTGCATCAAGGACATCCTCGACGGGCGGTTCGGGAAGCTCAGGCGCGACGTAATCCGGACCCACGGTAGCGCACCCGCTCACGAGCCCAGCGAGCATGAACGATATGAGGGGCAGGGCGCGGTACTTCATGATACCTCCTCCTGCTGCTCTTCAGCCGACATGTGCAGCATATTCTTGATTCTTTCCCGCAGGGTTTGGAATATCACGTAGAGTGGCGGAATGAGCACGATCCCGAACACGGTGGCGACAATCATGCCCGAGAACACGGTGGAGCCAATAGCCCGGCGGCCGCCCGCTCCAGCGCCAGATGCGAACACCATGGGCATTGTTCCCAGGATAAACGTGAAGGCGGTCATCAGCACGGGCCGAAAGCGTTCGCCCATGGCCGTGGCGCCCGCCTCGATGATCCCCTGCCCACTCTCGCGTCGTTCGCGGGCGAATTCGACGATAAGAATCGCGTTCTTGCTTGCGATACCCACGAGCATGATCAAACCGAGCTGCGCATACATGCTCAGGGGCAGTCCAAAGAGCCGTAGCCCAAGCACCGCGCCCAGCATCGCCACAGACAGCGACAGCATGACCGGCACTGGAATGCTCCAACTTTCATACTGCGCCACGAGAAAGAGGTAGCCAAACAGCAGAGCCATCGCCACCAGAATTATTCCCTGGCT
The DNA here is from genome assembly GCA_007130675.1 of Candidatus Hydrogenedentota bacterium. Lineage (GTDB taxonomy): Bacteria > Hydrogenedentota > Hydrogenedentia > Hydrogenedentales > SLHB01 > UBA2224. The sequence continues at coordinate 13,242 of SLSB01000240.1, forward strand.
GCCGGTTTCTCTTTCCTGGTAACTCATTCCCGACCACGCCAGGCCGTAACCCGGGGGAAGAGACTCGGCGGCCACACGTTCGATGGCCTCGATTCCGACGCCTGAACTGACGCCGGGAAACGCGGAGGCCGTAATCGATGCGCTCGGGAACAGGTTGAACCGCGGCATGACCCGCGGGGAGGTGACCGGATATGTGCGCACCAGGCTGTCCATCGAGACCATGTGGCCGGTGGCGCTCTTTACGTACAGCCGCCGGATATCCTCGGCGTTCTTTCGGTGTCCCCAATCCGCCTGAATATACACCTGATTGACTTGGGTGCCGATATTGACGTCGTTGATGTAGCGCGACCCGAGGTAGTTTTGCAGCGTGCCGAACACACTCGCGACAGGTACGTTGAACGATTCAGCCTTTGCGCGGTCCACCTCGACGAAGAGATGGGGCGTATCCGAGCTGTAGCCCGTGAACCCAAACAAAATCTCGGGCGCCTGGTTCAACGCCGCGAGAAACCCCTGTGTTACCGAGGCAAGCCGGTGGGGGTCCGGGTCTTCGAGCGACTGCACCCGGAGTTCGATGCCGCCGGTGGTGCCCAGGCCGATAATGGCGGGCGGCGTGAAAAAATTGAGTTCAGCATCGGGAATCGTGGCGCCCATGGCCCTCAAATTCTGCACGATTCCCGACACCTGCAGTTCCGGCGTTTTGCGATCGTCCCACGAATCGAGACGGATGGCCATGAACGCCATGTTTTCTCCGCGGCCGCCTATCATGCTGAATCCGGCTACGCCGAGCACCTGCTCGATACCGGGTGTGTCGAGGACCCTCGGCATGACTTCTCTCAGTAGCGCCGAGGTGCGGCCAAGGGTGGCGCCCTCGGGCAGGTGCATCGCACCGAACACCACGCCCTGATCTTCGTCGGGCAGGAAAGCCATCGGCGTGAGCACAAAGAGCAGCCCTGTCACCCCGATAATCACCACAAGACACACGAGCGTGACCGCGGCGCGGCGCGACAGCCACGTTGATACCCGCACGTAAAACCTGCGGCCGGTCTTGACCAGCGTGGTAAACCAGCGCAGCGGGCCGTGCTTGCGCTCTTTGGGTATACGCAACATAATCGCGCACAAGGCCGGGCTCATGGTCAGCGCCACCACACCCGAGAAGACCACCGCGGCCGAGATGGCCACCGAGAATTGCCGGTAGATCTGCCCCGTGATGCCAGGCGCGAAACCCACCGGAACAAATATCGCCAACAAGACGAGGGTCGACGCGATGATGGCCCCGGTCACCTGCTCCATCGCTTTGTAGGTTGCCTCGGTGTGATCGAGCCTCTCTTCTTCCATCAGATGGATCACGCGCTCGACCACAATAATGGCGTTATCCACCACCACGCCAATCGCCAGTACCAATCCGAACAGCGTCAACAGGTTGATGCTGAAGCCGAAGGCCAGCAACACCATGAAGGTGCTTAGCAGCGAAACGGGGATGGCCAGCGTCGGGATCAGGGTCGCGCGCCAATCCTCGAGGAAGATGTAGCACACGAACACGACCAGGCCGAAGGTCAGCGCAAGCGTCGTGACGATCTCACGGATACTGATCCGCACGAAAGTGGTCGCATCAAACGGGAACCGGTAGTCGAGATCTTCGGGAAAGCCTTGCTTGAGTTCCTCGAGCCGGGCATAGACGGCATCCATGGTCTCGATAGCGTTCGTGCCCGGCGTCTGATTCAACAGGAGCGCCGCACTTGAACCATCGCCGTAGAAACCTTGCACGCCATACTGGTCGCCGCCAATCTCGACCGTGCCAATGTCTTTGAGCCGCACCAGTCCGCCTTGGGCGTTGGTGCGCACGATGATGTTCTCGAAGTCTTTCGGATCGTTGAGGCGGCCTTCTGCCTGCAGGGCATACAATACTTCGTGATGCTCGTTGCCCGGCGATGCGCCCACCTGCCCGACCGACGCTTGGACGTTCTGGCTGCGGATGGCTGCTGCCACGTCATCCGAACTGATCCCGAGTGCATTGAGCCGGGCGGCGTCCAGCCAGACGCGCATGCTGAAGCGCGGCCCAAAAATCATGGCCCCGCCCACGCCGGGAATTCGCAGCAATTCGTCTCGAATGTACGAGTAGATATAGTCGCTCATGAAGTACCAGTCGTGGGTGCCTTCCGGCGAGACAAAACTGATGATGCCCAGCATACTCGCGGAACGCGCCGTAACGGACACGCCCTGCTGAGTGACCTCCATCGGCAGGCGAGGCAGGGCGCGCGAAACGCGGTTTTGCACCTTGACCTGACTCATGTCGAGATCCGTGCCTACCGCAAACGTCACGGTCAGACTGTAATTCCCCTGGTTGTCGCTCTCCGACGACATGTAGATCATGTCGTCCACGCCGTTGATCTCTTCCTCGAGCGGCGCGGCGACGGTTGTCGCCAACGCCTCGGCACTCGCGCCCGGATACCGGGCGTTCACCGTGATCTGCGGCGGCGTGACTTCCGGGTATTGCTCGATGGGCAAGACAAACATCGCCAACGCACCCGCCAAGGTCAACACGATGCTGATGACCATGGCGAAGCGCGGCCGCGCTATGAAAATGCGTGCCAACATAAGCTTAGTTTCCTTGTGAGCCGGTGGGTTCTGTCGTTGCCTCTACCTCAGTGCCAGGCCGGACCCTTTGCAGTCCGCGCACCACCACCTTTTCGCCTGGTGTAAGGCCTTCTTCGACGATGCGGAAGCCCTCGAGGTCGGCGCCCAACACAACGCGCCGTTGCTCGGCGATACTCTCGTCGGTCACCACATATACGAACTCGCCTTCCTGGTCGGTCATGACGGCCCGGGCAGGCACCCGCGGGGCCGTTTGAGTGTCGGCAGAACGCGCCAAGACCATCACGTGGGTCATGGGCACCAACAAACCGTCGGGGTTGTCGAAGCGAGCGCG
>SLSB01000038.1 GCA_007130675.1 Candidatus Hydrogenedentota bacterium
GCCCGTCGGGCAGCGGCGCGGGGCTGCCATAACCCAGCATGCGCAGGCGCACTCCATACACCGCGCCCACATCGGCGCCGAACAAGGTTTGGCCCGCTGTGCCATCCGGCCGTATCGCGTGGATCTTGGTCTCGACCTTGGCCCGGCCGAAAAAATTGTCGCTGCGGACGAAAGCGATCCGGCCGTCGGCGAGTACCGCCGGTTCATTATCGAAGATGGGCGTGTGCGTGATCGAGCGAATCCCGGTTCCGTCCGGCTGCATGATGAACAAAGCTCGTGAAGGGGCCCCGTGATACTCCTCGAACGTCCCGATGCGCGTCGAGGTGAACACGATGCGTCCGTCGGGCAGCTCGACCGGATCGATGTCATGAAACGGTCCGCTGGTGAGCTGCTGGGGCGTCCCGCCGTCGACCGGTACGCGGTAGATGTGGAAGAAGCTGGCGCCTTCGGGCGCCATGGCAACGTAGAGCGACTGGCCGTCATAGCTGACGCTGGGCGAGCCAATCACGCCTTGGCCCGCGTCAATAAGCACACGTGGCGCCGCGTCAGGTCCCAGCGGGTCGAGCACACACAGCCTGCGGCCAATTTTCGAGGGACAGGGCAGATCAAACATCGTGTAGGCGCGTGTCCAGTCCTCGATCCGAAAACAGATGCCCCAGGCATCGCGGTTCAACGGCTCGTAGACGCTGCAATCGTCTGCGACAAACGCCACGGCCTCGGGCCAGACGAAATCGCCGCCGGGCTGGCTCAAAGCCAGTCGCGTGGGCAGGCCGATGCGGCGGCCGCCTCGCGAACCTTCATACACGAGATTGCCCCAAGGCTCCATGCCCATCGGTCCGAGTACCGTGGAGGGACTCCACTGCGCGGCGCTCTCATAGCCGGGGACCGAGTATTCCGCGGGTTCGCCTTCAGTTGTAACCCGCCAGTTTTCATCGGTAAGCAGCTCGAGCGGCTCCGTGCCGTCCCTATCAATCCGCACCGCGGCGATTACGCCGCGGCTTCCGCCCAGGCAGATTCCGCGTATGCCCAAGGCGTTGCGTCCGGGCGTCAAATGTTCCTGAACATCCCATCGCTCGATCGAACCCCACACATCCGAGCCCGGGCCGATGTCGTAGCCGACCAGTGCTCCGTTCACATGAAGTTCGTAGCCATTATCCGCCGTGATAAGGACTCGGGCGGCCGTGGGGGCGGCGTCAATCTCGAACTCGATGCGAAACTCGGCCAAATCGCTTCGCATGTCGCCCCAGATCCACGAGGCGCGCTGGATCGCCGGCAAGGGCGGCTCGGCCGTCTCTGCGGCAGCTCGTTGCGAACCGAGCAGTCCAACAATAGCCAGAGCACTCGCGGCAACGATCCGCTTCAAGGTATTCCATGAGAAACTGTCTTGCATAAGACCTCTTGTGCTCCCCTTTTCCGGGGACATCCGCTTACTGCAACCGATTGGGAATGACTTCTGCCCGGGCATGGGCAACTTCTGCTGGAACCGGCCGGGAAAAGCGCGTTCATCTTCATTTGCGAAGGCATAAGGTGCCAAAGCGCGGCGCGGATGTCAATGTTTGCCGCGAGACGCGACCTTCAACAAAGACATTTATGACAAATACCTGTTTCACTGAGCAAGTTCATGCCTTCAGAGATCAAAACTGTGGTCAGGAGTACGCTTCTTGCTAGAATACGGATCAGGATTTGGGAGGCTTTGGCTTTAAAGTAACCGATTTCACCGCTGCACTTGCAACAAACACAGGAGAGACCCATGCGCATCACGATAATTGCGGTTCCATTGCTCAGTCTGGGAGGCGGGTTCGCTTACAGCCAGGAAACGGCCTACGACCTGCCGCTTGCGGTGGGTGTTTTCGAGCAACAGGTTCACCGCGCCTATACGACCGAGCAGGGCTTGCCCAGCAACGACGTCAGCCGAATCAGCAAGGAGGTAGACGGCGCGATCGTCGCGATTACGGCAGACGGAGCGGCGATCTTTGACGGAGAGCGGTGGCAACCGCGGGCCGCAGCCGAGCCCTCGGCAATAAGCGAGGTTGAACTGGATGCCCAGCAAATCGCCGCCCTGCATGAACTGGCGGGCGAGGATATCGTGATTCGTGGTGTGGCCGAATACGAGGGTGAATACGCAGTCGCGGCGGATACGGGGCTTTATCTAGGCAATGGCGGCAACTGGCGTATGGCACTTCCCCGGCAGGGAGATGTGCGTTGGGCACCGGTGGATGTGCGTGTTGTGATCTATGATGCGGCCGGCACGTTGTGGTTTGCCGCGCCGCAGGGCGTGGGTTGCCGGGTGTCGGAAGGCGAGTGGATGCTTTTCACGGGCGCCGAGGGGTTGCCCTACAACGATTTCACCTGTATTGCGGCCGGACCGAAAGGAATCTGGTTCGGCACCACCAACGGGGCGATTCAGTACCGCGACGGTTCCTGGACCTTCCGGCAGGGGCGGCGCTGGCTGCTCGACAACCATGTGCGCGATATCGCCGTGGACCGCGACGGGAATGCTTGGATTGCGACGGCGGGCGGCGTGTCATGCATTGCGCATGAACCGATGACGCTTGCCGAAAAGGCGGCATTTTACGAAGAAGAGATCGACAAGTATCACCGCCGAACCCGTTTTGATTATGTGAACCCGGCCGCACTCGATTCACCCGGCGACAAAAGCACCGCCACCCCTGTTTTTACCGACAACGACGGGCACAATATGGGGCTTTATCTGGGTGCGGTAAGTCTGGGGTATGCGGCCACGGGCGATCCTAAGCTCAAACAGGATGCGGTCAATGCGTTTCGCGCGCTTTCCTTTCTCGGCGAGGTGACCGAAGGGGGCACGCATCCCGCCCCGAAAGGCTTCATCGCCCGGGCTGTACTGCCCACTTCGGAACCTGACCCGAATCCCGATTTCGATCTGGAGTATGATCTCCGCCGCAACGAGCGCGACGCCATGTGGAAGATCATCCAGCCCCGCTGGCCCATTGACGAGTCTGGCGAATGGTACTGGAAAAACGATTCGAGTGCCGATGAACTTGACGGCCATTTTTTCGGGTATGCCCTGTATTTTGACCATGTGTGCGAAAGCGAGGCCGAGAAAGATGAGGTGCGCGAAGTGGTGCGGCGCATCATCGAGCACATCCTTGCCCACGACTACAATCTCGTGGACCACGACGGTCTGCCGACCCGCTGGGGGCAATTCTCGCCCGATGACCTGAACCGGAACGAAGCATGGTGGTATGAACGCGGGCTTCGGTCGTTCAGCATTCTCACATATCTCTCGATCGCTCATCACATTACCGGAGATCCGAGTTACCGGGATGTGTACCTCGAATTAGCCCTCGAGCACGGGTACGGCATGAATGGCATGACACAGCCCAAGACCATTTCGGGACCAGGATTTGTCGGTCATCAGCCCGACGACAACATGGCATTCGCAAATTACTATCATCTGATTCGCTACGAAAGCGACCCCAAACTGCTCAGTATGTACTACCATGCGATTTACAGCCACTGGCGGCACGAAAAACCCGAACACAACCCGTTTACCAACTTCATATACGCCGCCTGCTGTCTTGGAAAGGTGCGCACCGACCACTGGGGAAGCACGGATCTTTCGCCGCCCCGGCACTGCTTTGACGATGCCATTGACACGTTGAAACGGTACCCGCTCGATTTGATCGACTGGCCGATGTCAAACGCCCACCGGATCGACATGACGCCACTTCTCGACGAACGCGGCCAGCCTTCGGGCTGGGGCGGAACACACGACGGGCAGGTCTTCCCAATTGACGAGCGGTATGAGATCTACTGGGACCGGAACCCCTGGGCGCTGAGCTACGAAGGCAGGGGCATGCGTCTCCGCGATGGTGTCCACTATCTGCTCGCTTACTACATGGGCCTCGCGCACGGTTTCATCGCCGAGTAGCCGCCGAATGTAACAGATTTGAGGCAGAGTGCAGCAGCCTACCGGGTCTGCGCTTCACGATTATGCGAAGAGTGAGGCGCAAGAGCGTAAGCGAAACAGTGAGTGGCCATCAGAACCGGTGATGCGCGTCGATGAGTCCGGTTTCTTCGAGTCGTTCCAAAAGGTCGGGGCGCTTTTCGCTCAGAACCTGCAGGCGCCGCCGCTTGTGGGGTTTCACTTCTGAGACCTCGATGACAAGGCGTGCGAGTTTGGCGACTTCGGCGTCATCCGACTCCGCCCATTCGCGGAGCGCGGTCAGGTTTTTCTTCGATATGTGCGACTGGTTCATGAATCCCCATATGTCTTCCATGCGTTCGATGGCAAGCCGCTGCTCTTTCGGCAGGCGTGCACACTCCTTGCAGACATGGGTCTTGTGGCCCTTTCCCGAGAAACGCTCGTTGGGGCGCGTTCGTCCGCATATACGGCAATAATGTCCCATAACTAGGTGTCTTCCTTTCGTGATAGGCATTTGGGGACTCACGCTTACAAAGCAGCGACTGGTCGGAGGCCCCGCCTCATGCTGCGTTTGCCATCCTGCTCATCGCAATGGATGTCTTTGAC
>SLSB01000480.1 GCA_007130675.1 Candidatus Hydrogenedentota bacterium
AAGATGATCGCAGCGCTTTGGGTGTTGCTGGCGGTGTGTTCGGCCGCGTTTCCGTGTTCGACGTTTGTGGTGGATGCTCCAGACGGCCCTGTCTTTGCGCGCAATTACGATTGGACCGTCGAGGAGGGGCTTGTGATCGTGAATCCGCGCGGGCTCGAGAAGCGCGCTCTTGTCCTCGAGAACCGGCCCGCGGAATGGACTGCGGAATACGGCAGCGTGACGTTCAACCAGTACGGCCGCGAGTTGCCGTGCGGGGGGATCAATGAGGCCGGGCTCGTGATCGAAGTCCTGTGGCTCCCCGAGACGGAGTATGCCGCACCCGACGACCGCCCCGCGGTCAGTAACCTGCAATGGATTCAATACCATCTGGACACCTGCACCACGACGGCCGAGGTGCTCGAGTCCGCGGCCCAAGTCCGCATCGCTCCGGTCGGCGGCGCGCTGGTGCATTACCTCGTGTGCGACGCGGACGGAAATGCCGCGACGGTCGAAGTGCTCGATGGAGAAATCGTGGCGCATGCGGAAGGCGAGTTGCCCGTCAAAGCCTTGACCAACAGCACGTACGCCGACTCGCTGGCGTATCTGCGGGCAGTGCGCGAGGACCAGCGGGAAACCCCCGGTCCTCGTTCGCTCGATCGCTTTGCGCGCGCGGCACGCTTTGCCGAGGGGTATGCGCCCGAAGAAGACGGGCTTCCCGTCGTGTACGCCTTTGAGGGTCTTGCCGATCTTGCCGACGGCGATTACACCAAGTGGTCGATGGTCTACGACATCGCTCAACGGCGAGTGTACTGGCGTACATTTTCATATCCCCAGGTGCGGTTTTTCGATGTGGATGCGTTTGATTTTTCTCCCGGCGCGGCGTGCCTCGTCTTTAACATGAACACCCCCGACAGGGGCCTCGTAAACGACAAATTCGAGCCGTATACCACCGAGATAAATCGCCGGCTTGTGTTCAGGACGTTCCAAGCCACCGAGGCCATTGGACCCTTGAGCGACGGCCTTCTCTCCCTCGTGGCGGCCTACCCCGAAACGCTGACAACCACACGATGACGCGGGTTGTGCCGCGAGGCAGGGCTGCGCGGCCGGCCAAAGAAGTTTCTCGAATGCCCCTTTGCGTGGCATGATAGCGGGGATATGCGAAATGCGGTGTGGTTCATCATCGGGGGCGTCATATTGGCTCTGGCACTTGTGTTGCAGAGCCCGTACCTGGCGTATGCGGCGTATGCGTTCTTGCTGTTGGTGGCGATCGCGCATTTCAGCTCGTGGGCATGGTTGAGCGGTCTGGATAGCCAGCGCACGGTGGACCGCACGACGGTGCACCAGGGAGAGGATATTGCCGTCGAGGTGACGATCGAGAACCGCCGGGGCTGGCCGATTCCGTGGCTGTATGCCGAGGACCTGCATCCGCGCGATTTCCCGCGCACGGGCGACAACTGCCGGCTGGGGGTGTTGATGCCCGGGCGCAGCATGCAGTTTCGTTACAGCCTTACATGCACGCGGCGCGGTTACCACCGGATCGGGCCGCTCTTGATGGAGTCGGGCGATTTATTTGGCTTGCAGCGGCGGTTTGTGACGGGAAAACGGCAGGATTATGTGTCCGTGCTGCCTACAGTAGCGTACATCGAGACCTTCACAATCGCGGCGCGGCGGCCGCAAGGGCCGGTGCGGATCTCGAACCGCATTTATGACGACCCCTCGCGGATTGCCGGAGTTCGGGAATATCACCGGGGCGACCCGCTCAACCTGATCCATTGGAAAGCGTCGGCGCGGACCGGTGAACTTTTCACGAAACAGACCGAGCCGTCGAATGTGCTCGGGGCAACACTCATCCTCGATTTGCACCAAGCCGCCTACGCGGGCGAAAAGGCCGAGCAGCGCATGGAACTTGCCATTACCACGGTGGCGTCGCTCGCGTATCTTCTGCAGCTTTCGGGCGAACAACTCGGGATGATCACCAATGCACGCGACGCGGCCGAGGTGGCGCGCTACGAGGTCGCGGGAACCGAGACGCTGTCGCGGCAGGACGCCGAGTCGGGCGTGGCCGGCGAGGCCGAATCCCACACGCTGCGGCCCCTCGAGGTGCCGACGCGGCGGAGTCCGGTGCAGGCGTTGCACATCATCGAGAATCTCGCGCGGGTCTTGCCGACCGACGGACTGGATGTGGGCGCGCTGGTGATGTCCGAGTTTCGTAAACAGCCGCGCGACGCCACACTGATACCGGTGGTGCCGGTGGTGACGCCGGAATTCGCGCGGGTGCTCGCCCAGATGCGCCTCTCCGGGTTTACGGTGACCGTGTTCATGATCGACAACTACCACGGGTACGAGGAGGCCTCGGTGATGCTGGCGGGCGACGGCATCGACGTGCTGCACATCGAAACGGAGCGGGATCTGCATGAAATCTCACCGGCCAGAATCTGACGGCGCGCCGCCGCCGCCGGAAGAGCATGAGGCGACTGATTTCGCGTCGCTGATGGAGGCCCCTGTCGCGCAGCAGCAGAAACCCAAGAAACCCATTGCCACGGATTTCGAGACGCTGAAGGGTGCGTTGCCCGAGAGCCGGGTCAAACCATGGCAGAAGCACACTGGCACGGACCTGCTTGTGGATATGCTGATTCCCATCATGATCTTCCTGATGGTGTTGTCGTTTGTCATGCTTCTGCTGGATATTCGATACGTGTACACCGCGGTCAGCGACTTGAATATCCGTGCGTTCGCGCTGTTTCTGGTACTGGGCGTGGTGGCGCTGAACCGGGTGATCGCGCGCGAAGGCACCGAAGAATCGATCCTGTATTTCCTCGCGCTGGCGTCGGTGACGGGGTTCTATACGTTCATCACGACGGGTGCGTACGAGGTCGGTTCGATTGCGGGGAGTTTCATGAACCATCCCTATGTCGCGACGGCGTTCAACATGACGCTCGTGATCCTCTTGTGGTGGGCGACGAACCGGCTCATGCACGAATGCTGCGTCGATGAAAACCTTACCGCGGGCGATATCGGTATTCTGACCGGCACCGCCCGGCGCATGTTGAAGTCCGCCGAGGCCAAGCCTGTAGCGCCCAGGAAGAAGGGGCCAAGTATCGACATGTGGGTTGATCTGGACGCCTACGACCCGACGGAAGAACCCCCGAAGAAAGAGAAGACGGTTCCAAAGACCGAGACCGCGACGGAACGCCTCCAGAAACGGCACCCGGGTATTTCCATCTTCTACTTTTCGTTGCCTGTGGTGCTGGTGTTCGCGATAGGACCCCGGATTGTCGGCCATGGGCGGGCACTTGTGTTCAGCGGATGGGTGCTGCTGGCCATCTACCTGTTTTCGGCGTTGTCGCTGCTGATGCTGACAAGTCTTGGGGGGATTCGCGCCTATTTTCGCCGCAGACGGGTGCCGATTCCCGGCGGTATCGGGCCGTTCTGGGTGTGGCTCGGGACGGTGCTCATCCTGATTGTGCTGATGGGGGCGGCGGCGCTTCCCAAACCACCTTGGCCGCCGCTTGTGCATGTCGAGGAACACCAGTACGATCCGTGGAGGCGAGGCTCGACGTTCCGCCTGTCGCTGGTCGAGGTTACGCCCGCGGAACAGGACCGGTTGGCCGAGATCACCCAGTACATAGGGTATGGCGTGTTGGCGGTGCTCGGCCTGTTTGCGCTGTACGGTCTCTTGCGCGCGGTCGGGGCGGCCGCGTTCGCGCTGGCACGTCAGCGGCGGCGGCTTCCCGCCTGGATGGTCAGGCTATTCGATGCGCTCGACCGCTTCTTGATGCGGCTGGCGCGGCTGCCGAGCCTGCCCAGATTCAGACGTCCGATTCGGGTGAGCCGGTCGGTGTCGCTGTCGATCAAATACGGCAACCCGATGGCTCGGGGCGAACCGTCGGAACGCGGTGGTATCGCTCGAGCCGTCGCAACCAGTTACGAGGCGCTGTGCGCCCTGGCTTATGACATGGGCGTGCCCCGCCGCCCCGATCAGACGCCCTACGAGTTTATCGAGTCATTTCCGCGTGAGCTCGAGGGGCTGCGTGACGAAGCCTATACCCTCACACAACTCTACGTGCGCTCGCAATACTCTGACCTGGCGCTCGATCCCCGTACGCTCGATGCACTCCGACGGTTCTGGATGACCTTCGAGCAGACCCGCCGCCAGTACATCCGGTGAGGTCCGCAGACGGGGTGATCAAAGCCGTGTTTGTCACAGAAGACAGGGCAAAGCTCCTGGCCTGCCTGTAAATTACCACGGTCATCAGGGCGCTTTCCGTTTTCTTCCTCCCGGCAACGGTATCGGGCAGCCGTGCAGCCTTTCGGAATCAACCGGAGGGCGGATTCCATCCGCCGCGATCTATGGGCGGGCTGGAAACCCCGCCCTCCGTTTCCGAAGAAAGGTGTTTGGGAAATCATGAGCAAGATGCTCACGGCACCTCGAAGAGCGTGTGGCCAGGATGAGCGGCCGGGTTTATCCAGCGGTCCAGAAGCGGGACTTGCTGCCGCCTTTTCGTGCTTTGACCTCGATTCTTGCGCCG
>SLSB01000262.1 GCA_007130675.1 Candidatus Hydrogenedentota bacterium
CTGGAGCATGTTGGGCTGGGACACCGGGCGCGATGTGCGGGACATCTTGACCGCCTACAGCCGGTGCTTCTTTGGCGCTGGCCTCGCCGAACGCGCGGCCGACGGCATTATTCAACTCGAGCAGAATTGGCGCGGGCCGCTTTATGAAAACGCGGCGGTGGACGCTACCCTCGCTTTCTGGCAGCAACTCGATACGAACCACGCGGAGCACCTGCAGGACAACTGGCGGTGGCAGAGCAAAATGCTGCGCGCCCACTACGACGCATACACCCGCCACCGACTGATTTACGAGCACAAACTGGAACTCGAGGCAAACAGGGCCATGCTCGAACACGCCAACGACGACCCGGACACGGCAATCGAGACCGCGTTGGCCATCTACAACAGGGCGGAGACGCATCGCATTCTGCCGCACTATTACGAGGCGATCGTGAAATACTGCGATGCGCTTTTCGACAGCATCGGTTTACAGACCAGTGTCGAACGTTACCTGGCGTGCGCCTACGAGCGCGGCTGCATCCTCGATTTCGTCCACTATCCTCTCAACAGCCGCTGGTGGGTCGAAGATCAGTTCGCGGAGATCAGCAAACTCGAGAGCAACACCGAAAAGACGGAGCGCATTCTTGCCATGGCCACCTGGGAGGATCCCGGCCCCGGGAGTTATTACGATGATATTGGCAACGTATGGAAGAACCCGCGCCGCATTCGAGGCGAGGCCCTCACCACGGACCCTCTGATGGAACGAAACCGCAACGCCGGCTTCATGTGGTGGGACAGCGGCTGGACCCGGCGGCGGCCCTCGTGGGTCAGTTACCTGAGCGAAGGCACGGGCCTGCGGTACAACAACCTGGACCCCGAGGCATCCTACACCTTGCGCGTCACGGGCTACCGCGATCCGGTCGTGTTTGCCAACGGCGAACGCCTCGAGCGGAAAGAAGAAGGCGTGAAGCAGATCGGCGAGTTCATGCACTTCCAGATACCACAACATCTCCACAGCGAAGGTTTCCTTGTCGTTACATGGAAACGCGATCAGGAAGCAGAAGCCGGGCTGAACTGGCGTGAGCATTCGCGCTTCACCGAGGCCTGGCTGCTCAAGCACGATTGAACCGGCTCATACCGCCGGGCGTGACTGCACGCTTCAGAGAATGGTGCCAGACCTCCGCTGTGGCGTGGTCTCCAGACCAAGCCGCTCCTACGACCGCAGGTCTCCCTCTTTCCGGCTCCGGACGTAGCACGGGCATCTTGCCCGTGGCCGGATCATGGCCAAGGCGCTCCCACAGCGGAAAGGCCTTCTGGATCGCTGTTGGCGCGCAAGGCAAGGCGATGATGAGGCCACGGGTCGCGTTCGCGGCACTGCTTTCACCGGTGCTTATCCGGCGATTCCCGTTTCAAAGAGACTGTGACTTGGGAAAGGAAAACCATTATGCTGCACGGGCGGAAGATTCACCGCAAGTTTGTTTTGGGCGGCAAGTGCTGCAAACCAGGAGATGACAGATGACAGGTAGAGTCCACGGACGCCGTCTGGCCCTGCTTTCGATAACGTGTATGGTTCTGATGACCCTGCTCTGTGTGGGGCGTGCGCTTGCGTCGGAGGCCGGGTGGAGCCTGCGCCACACCGAGTTCGATGAAGCCCTGTTTACCGACGACCACGTATCGGAAGGGGTGCTGCTCCCTCTGACCGATGGCACGCTTCTTCTAGTTTTTCGGCTGGACCCGGGCATCGAGGGCGACCATGTCGGAACAAACGGATATATTGCGCAGATGCCGTATGACCCGGCCACGGATACGTGGCGCGCGGTCAGCACGGTCTACAACAGCAACCAGTTTGATGACCGCAACATCCACGGCGGAGTGACGCGGGCCGGGCGAATCGTCGTGTTCTTCCGGCGGTATGCTCCGCCAGACACCGAAGGGTTCTACTTCATCTACAGTGACGACCACGGCGAGACTTGGTCCGATTTGCAGACCTCGGACGTGCTGCGCGGGGTGGCCGGAACCGGCCAGCTCTTCTATAACCCCGAGATCGGCAAGTATTGCATCATGCAATACGACTGGCGCGGAACGCATCGCAATGACATCTTGTTCAGTGACGATGGGTCGGTATGGGAGGAATCTCGAGTCGTCGCGGAGTCACAGCCTACGGCACTGAGCGAAATCGCGGGCGCCTGGTGCGGTAGCGGGAGGGTCGTCGCGCTAATCCGCGACGATGCGCGCAGGCGCGGGCATCCCTTGCTCCAGATCGAAAGCCGGGACAACGGCCGAACCTGGTCCGAGCCGCAACAGACGAATATCCCCCCCGAGCAACACTGGGGCGCGGCGCCGCAACTGCTCTATGACCAGAAACGAGACCTGTTGATAGCACTCAACAGCGACCGCTATACCCGCCCCGATGCCGAGAACAGTCTGTTCGTTTACACCGCGAGGCCGGATGAAATCTTCGAAGAACCCACCAACTGGACCCTGCAATTCGAGCTCGAACGTCCATGGGCGAAAGCGGATTTTGATAAGGATCGGCCGCTGAACCGAATCTTCTACGGCTATCCCACGATCGCGCCCATTAACGAAGATGAATACCTCGTGGTCTTCACCGAAAACGCCACGATGAATGGCAGAGAACAGGCGGATCTGTACTATTTTCGGCTGATTTTTGACCCTGCGGACTGACGGTCCCATAGAGAAAGCGCGCTGCCTCAAGCGATTGGTTTTCAGGGCGCGGATCCATCCCAGGGGTCCAGGTCCTTGAGACCTTGATGACGCTGCGTCCAGTCGTTAAGCGTGTCCTCATCGAGGAATGGGTCGCCGGTCGATTCGCGCCACGCGCGCAGTCGTTCCTGCAAGTCAAGAAGCGTTTCGGCGTGCTGCGCATCATCCGCCAGGTTACGGAACTCATGCGGGTCGTTCCTCAGGTCGTACAATTCGAATTCCGGCGGGTTCGAGTAGCGGTCGTAGACCTCGCGCGCCAGCGTGCCGTCGTAACGTTCCGCCTGTGCCGTCTCCCACGCTGCACATCCATCAATGCCGCGCACGGGATTCTCTTTGCCGGACAACAGGTTGTGAATCAGCTTGAACCTGTCATCACGAATGCTTCGGCGGGGAAAGAAATCCCTCGGGATGTGGCTGTTGTATTCCGTGCAGAGCGTGTCACGCCAGCGCACATCCTCGCCCGATGCCAGCGCCGCCAGATCACGCCCTTCGGTGTCCGGGCATGGCACGCCCGCAGCACCCAGAATGGTCGGCATGAGGTCCACCGTCGACACGAGGGCATTGCTTCGGACCCCCGGTCTGGTTTTGCCGGGCCAGTACATGAGGTAAGGAATGTGCACGCCCGCTTCATAGCACGCCGCTTTTGCGCGGGTGAAGGGTGCGCCGTGATCACCTATGAACAGCACCAGCGTGTCCTCATTGTGACCCAGGCGTTCCAGAAGGTCCATCAAGAGATCCACACCCGTATCAAGCCGTTCCGCGCAGTTGTAGTAGGTGGCCGTGTCGCTGCGGACCTTCGGCGAATCGACCAGCAGAAACGGGAAAGGCCGCACATCGTCAGGCCCGAGCGGCTTGGCGGGGATGCCATCGATTTGGTCCGCACCCTCGAAGGGGCGGTGAGGGTCGAAGAAGTTCACCATGAGAAAGAACGGCGTCTCGCCCGAACTGGCGATGAACGCCTCCGCCCGTTCGGCGACAAGCCTCACATCCCGAGTTCCCACGACCCCCATCTCGTCATCGAGATCCCAGGAGAAGGCGTGACCGGGTCCAACGTGCACCTTGCCAAGCGTACCCGTGCGATAGCCCGCTTCCTTGAGCAACGTGGGAATTGTCTGCTGCCCTGGACGCATCGAGTAGCCAAGATGCGCCAAGCCTACTTGCCCGTTCTGATGCGGATAGAGACCCGTGAACATGCTGCTCCGTGAAGGACTGCACGAGGCTTGCGTCACATAACCACACTCGAACAGCACGCCGCGCGAAGCGAGATGGTCAAGATGAGGTGTTACTGCATATGGGTCGCCGTAGCATCCCAGCTCCGTCCCCAGATCGTCCGCGGTGATGAGCAGGATGTTCATCCTTCTTTTCTCCCACTGGCTTCGTGCCGCGGTTCCGGCAAGCAACGCCGCCGTTGCTGCGGCCCCGAACCGGCAGAAGTCCCGCCGGCTGATCCCCAAAGCTTGTGTTTCGCGCTCTGCAGCAGCATAATTCATCGCGTCATCTCCTGAGTCTCAAGAAGAATTCACGTGCCCATCGTAGGCGGTCGGGTTCCTTGAGTCAAAGACCAAACGTGAGAGAGAACCGTGCGAGATAATTGTGTTTCTTGCGTTTCTTGGGAAAGCCTCCATTGTATGCTGTGGACATGGGGGGCACGCCGAGTATAATCGTCCTTTGGGCAAGGTCATGCGGCAATGCGGAGGAGAGAACAGCGACAAACAGCCGTTTCGTGCGCTCGCTTTTTTCATGGTTTTGTAGTCAGCGTGTCCTGGACCGTATCGAGAAATGGCGGTTTGCGTACAAG
>SLSB01000307.1 GCA_007130675.1 Candidatus Hydrogenedentota bacterium
ACGAGGCAAACGCGATGTGCGTGGCCGAGATGTTGCGGCCCGCGAACATGAGGTTGCGCGGTCCGGCCGACACGCAAGCGCGCAAGGGGATGTCGTACACGTGATCGAGGGGGTACTGAGTGCACGGATGCTCGTCGGGTGCATCGACGCCCGCGGGCGGATGCGTGTCGATGGGCCAGCCGCCGTATGCGATGGCGTCGTCAAATGCGCGGGATTCCTCGAGATCGCGCTGGGTCAGGATATGCTGGCCGATAAAGCGCCGGCTTTCGCGTTTGCCCGGGTAGAACCCGAACCAGTGAAGCGCCCAGTTGTCGGCTCCGTGATCGCCGCCGTTTTTGACATGGTCCCACACGCCGAGGAGAATGGCGAGCAGCTCGTCGCGAATGACTTCGTTGTCTTTGATGGTATCGAGTTCTCCGCCCCATTCGAGCCACCAATAGCCGTACTCGAGGCTCTGATCTACGCCGGGTTTGCCATGCGGGCGGTACTTGAGGTCCTCTTCGGTGAATTTGCGCGCCCACGGCGGCGGGGTGAACGGCACGGGCCGCCCCATGTCGCGGGCGTTGAACAGCAGTGACGAGCCGAGTGTCTTGTCGTCGGCCTCCTCAGGCGCATACGACTCGTTGAACTCGCTGCGCCCCTCGCGGCCCATGCGAAACGGGGCCTGGGCTTCCGCGCCGAGCCGCCCGTCGCCGGTGCAGTCGATGAAGATTTGGGCGGCGATGGTGAATTCGTCCTCGGTGGATTCGCGGCGCGCAATCGCGTGGGTGATGCGATTGCCCTGGGTTTTGGCGCCTACGATAACTGTGTTCAGCATGAGCTGCAGGTTGGGTTCGGCCCGGCATTTTTCGTACAGGATGAGGTCGAGCATCGACGCTGACCGTTGTGGATTGTGTACGGTCGTGTCCAGACGGATTTCCTCGATGATGCCGCCCTCGCGGGTTTCGGTCTCGAGTTCGGCACCTCTGCCACCCGAACAATCCGCCCCGACAATGTGCATGCGGACTTCGCTCGATGCGTTGCCGCCAAGCACGGACCGGTCCTGGCACAGGATGACGTTTGCGCCGAGCCGGGCTGACGCCAAGGCGCACGGCACACCCGCGGGCCCGCCACCCGCCACCAGAATGTCGCACGTCAGGTCGTGTTGTTCCATGGCTTGCTCCTTAATCAAGGGTTGATGCGGTCGAAGACCATGGTACCCTAACCCGCCGATTGACACCTAACGGCAAGTGGACACGCCATTGGCGAAGGCTGCGGCACTATTGCGGGAAGAGGTAGTCAATCAGTGCCGGGCCGTCGGCGAAATCGGGGATCATGATATCCGCGCCGGCGTTTACGAGGCGGGGATATTTTTCCATGTTCCATCCGTGCCCGGCGATTTCGTCGGAGGCCACGCCGATCGACACGCAGTCGCTGGCCCTTGCATTGCGGATCTCGACCGGACCGTCGCCAACGATCAACACTTCCGAGCCGTGCAGGTCGTTTTTCGCGATGATCTCTTTGAGCACCATTTCCTTGTTGTAGTCTTTGTATTCGCGCAATGCCCCCCAGATTTCCTGAAAGTATGCCGCCACACCGACCAAGCGCGCTTCATTGCGCACATCGTCGCGGTCGGTTCCGCTGAAGATGTACATGGTCACGTTTTTTTGGGAAAGGCGTTCGAGAAAATCCAGTGCTCCGCGCAGGGTTACGTCTTCGGGGGTGAGTTCGCCGCGTTCAAGTTTCGCGATGCGCTCGTTGACCCGCTCCATAAGGCGGTCGTTGTAGATCTTCTTGTAGCCCTGCGCATCGAGAATTTTGTTTTCGTGGACGCGGCGATGCGCGCGAACCATTTCGACCAGATGCTCCATTTGAAGGATGGTCTGGATACCGGTGGAATCTTCGATGTATTCGCGGACTTCCTCCTCGATTTCGGGGCACGACTCTGAGGATTCGCCGCGGATTATCTCGACCATCAGGGGCCCCATGACAAGTTGCCAGCCCTCGCGCAGTAGGCTGACGGTTCCGTCGAAGTCAAACAGGACATGTTTGAACCGGCCGCGCTGGACCTCGTTGATGATGTTGATTTGCGTGCCTGGAAGTGTAGTGTGTTTCATAATCCCTCGCTATTCGACCATAAACTCGACCAATGTATGTACAGGGATGCCATGGAGGCGCTCGCGGCCTTTCAACGGCGGCAGCTCGACCACAAATGCGATCTCGACAATCTCGGCGTCCAGTTTTCTGACGAGGTTGATGACCGCTTCCATGGTGCCGCCGGTGGCCAGCAGGTCGTCGATCAAGACGACGCGTTCGCCCGGATTCAGGGCGTCTTTGTGAATTTCGAGCGTGTCGGTGCCGTACTCGAGCTCGAAAGCCTGGGCCAAGGTAGCGGCGGGCAGCTTGCCGGGTTTGCGCACGGGCACGAAGGGGAGGCCGAGCGCATATGCGAGCGCTCCGCCGAACATGAACCCGCGGGCTTCGGCGCCCACAATGGCGTCGACGTTCATGCTGGCGTATCGGTCGCGCCAGCCGTTGATGATTTCCTTAAACGCCGGCCCGTTTTTGAGTAGCGTGGTGATGTCTTTGAATTGAATGCCGGGTTTGGGGAAATCCGGAACATTGCGTATGAGTGGCGCGAGATCCATGACGACGTTATCCTCCTGCACTGGTGTTGGGTATACCGGTAGGGGCGACGCGAAGCGTTATACCGCCCTCACGCATGCCGCGTCAATATTGCAGTTTGCTGCCCATTCCCCCGGAATCGGTGTTACGGCCGAAAATCTTCGGCATGTTCGGCGACGAATTCGCGCAGACGCCGCATGACATCTTTTTCGATCTGCCGGATGCGTTCGCGGGTCAACCCGAATTGCCGGCCTGTTTCCTCGAGCGTATGCGCTTCGCCATCGGTCAGGCCGTAGCGATAACGCATGATCTCGGCCTCGCGGTCCGTCAACTGTTCCATGAGTTGTTCGAGCTGCTGGTCGACCTCGATTTGCGCGATGGCCTCGTCGGTGTGGCGTGGTTCGAGGCTCTCGGGGATGCCGCGTCCGGCGTCTTCATCGGTGCTCTCGAGTTTATCGAGCGGGCTGACATCCTCGACGAACGCCTGGAGCTTCTTGGCCTCGGCGACCTTGACGCCCATGGCCTCGGCCACTTCTTCTGGCTCTGGTTTCTTGCCGCTCTTGATGTAGAGTTCCTCGGCGGCGCGCTTGTACTTTGCGATGTTATCGGTGACGTATACGGGAATGCGCACCGTGCGTCCGTAGTTGGACAGCGCGCGTGTAATCGCCTGGCGAATCCACCACGTGGCGTAGGTGGAGAACTTGCAGCCGCGTTCGGGATCGTAGCGTTCGACGGCCTTCATCAGGCCGACGTTGCCTTCCTCGATGAGGTCCTGCAGCGGCAGGCCGTAATAGAGGTACTTCTTTGCAATGCTTACCACGAGCCGCAAGTTTGAGACGATCAGCTTGCGGCGCGCCTCGCCGTCACCCTGTTGGGCGCGGCGCGCCAGGCGCACCTCTTCGGTAGTCGAGAGTAAGGGAATTCTCGCTATCTCGCTGAGGTAGGTGCTCAAACTGCCATCTTTGATCTTTTGCATGATGCCGCTTTAATCGCGCACCGAGTTGGGCATGCCGTGACACGATCACGACGCTACCAATCCCGGCGCTGCGCTTTGTCTCGAACCACCTGCAATACGCTACGGTAGTATGCCTAACGGTGAGTTGTCAAACAATTTCACCTCGCTGTGCCCCCGTGGGCCGCCGAGCCACTCCGTTTATCGCGGTTTTGGGCGGTGCTTTCCGATTATTCACACTACCGGGTCCGCCCGACAACCGTTTCAAAGGCTTGGATGCACCAACTGCCTTTGATTAAGGAACAGTTTCTGGCCGCTGTGTATTCGGTTTTTTTTTGCATTGCCTCCTGGTGTTTGGCCGCATAATCGTGCGACGTCACAAGCCGGCGCACTCTGGCGGGCTTGACATTGGACTGCGTACACGACAGAATCGGCGCGTTATGCTTGATGACAATCTGAGATATATGGGCTATGCGCTTCGTGAAGCGGAGCGCGCCCTCGATATCGGCGAAGTGCCCATCGGCTGTGTGATCGTCAGCAACGGGCAAATCGTCGGCAAGGCCCACAACCAGCGCGAACTGCTTCAAGACCCGACCGCGCACGCCGAGATTCTCGCGATTACCCAGGCGGCGGCCCATTACAAGAGCTGGCGGCTCGAGGACGCCAAGCTGTATGTCACGCTCGAACCTTGCGCCATGTGCGCGGGGGCGATCATTCTGGCGCGTGTCGCCGAGGTCTACTTTGGCGCATACGACCCGAAAGCCGGTGTGTGCGGCAGCCTCATGAATCTCCTCGAGGACGCGCGGTTCAATCACAACCCGAAACTCTTTCCCGGCGTCATGGCCGACGAGTGCGGCGCGCTGCTCAGCGGTTTTTTCCAGCGCATCCGGCAGGACGCCGCAAACCATCCCAAACCCGGTCCCAGCCGGAATTGAA
>SLSB01000191.1 GCA_007130675.1 Candidatus Hydrogenedentota bacterium
TGGCCGACAACGACGTGATCACCTCGATCAACGGCGTTTCGATTGACAGTGTGGAAAAGATAGCCGAGGTGGCTGAGAAGTTCAGGAACGTGAATGTGTTCCGGCTCAGCGTGCTGCGTAATGGGCAAACGCTCACGCGCACGATCAGGCTGGATTAACCCATGGGGGCGGACTTGTTCGCCAAGTGCCAGGGGGCCGGGAATTCGTATGCGAAGCAGAGTTATCCAACGCGGGGAAAGACAACAGGTGAGGCATAGCTGGATGAGCACTTGGAATTTGGTGTGTGTGGGCGTGGCGGTTCTGTTGTGTTCCGCCCAGGCGCTTGCGCAACAGGGCAACGCAGTCCGCCCCACGCAGGTGGCCCCTGAGGAACTTACGGCGAGCGGGCGGCCGAAACCGGAGATTCCCACGGACCCTCACCGCCCCAAGATTGATTCGCCCTCGGGCAGAGGCGTTGCCGGTGATAACGAGGCGCTGTTGACGCTGGATTTCGAGGAGGAGAATCTGCTCAACGTAATCAAGATTATCGGGGCCCAGACGGGAAAGAACTTTGACATTGATCCTCAGTTGGCGCAGATGCGTGTGACGTTGATTTCGCATGCCCCGATTCCGGCTCCGATGGCGTACGACATTCTTGCGTCGATACTCCAAATGCGCGGCTACGAGATGGTCGAAGTGCTCGACGGCCATCTGGTGAGAGTGGTGCAGTCGGGGCGGTTTCCCGAGAAGAGCCCGCTGATCATTGGGCGTGAGGAGCCGGTAGGCTACGACATGATCGCCACGCATGTCGTGCCGATCATTTATAGCCATGCCTCGGACCTCCAGCAGTTGCTGCAACAACTGGGCTCTGAAACGGCCGCGGTGAGCGTGTACGAAAAGACCAATATGCTCATCATTACCGATACGGCGGACGGTATTCGCAACATGCTGCGTTTCATTGATGAAGTGGATGTGGCGGGCTACGAGACGGAGATGGAGGTTTTCACGATCGAGTTTACGCGGGCGGAAGTGCTGGCCACGCAAATCCAGGATATTCTTGGGGTGGATGCGGGCGCGCACCCCGCCCCGGAACGCCCGGCGCGCCCGACTCCCGCGCCCGCGCCCCGGCAGCCGGCGCGTCCGGTGGTGCCAGGCCGAACGACTTCGACGGTGGTAAGTCATGAGCAAGTGATGCGGATTGTGTCTGACGAGCGTTTGAATGCGCTGATCGTGCTGGCCAGTGCGCCGTTGATGGAGCGGGTTCGCGACCTGATCGCGCTGCTCGATACGCCTACAGATTACGAGTCGGACAACCTTCACGTGTACGAACTGCTCAATGCGAACGCGTCGGCCGTCGAGGAGGCTCTGAATGCAGTCATAGGGTTGCGGCCGCGCCAGGAGGGCCAGCAGCCCGGCGCCGGCCCGGGCACTGCCGAGATTCAGCCGTTCGAGAAGAAGGTTCTGATTACCAGTTACGAGCAGAATAACTCGTTGTTGGTGGTCGCATCGCCGCAGGACTACCGGGTGATTCGCGAGCTCATCGCGCAGTTGGACGTGCCGGCCCGGCAGGTGCATGTCGATGCCGTGATCATGGAAGTTGTCATCAATGACAACTTCGAGTTGACGGTCGAGTCGGCATTGCTTGATGAATCCGACTTCTTCGGGTTGAACAACGTGGTCAATCTTGCGACGGTGCTCACCGAGGGACCGTTGGCGGCCGTGGGTGCTGGCGGCGCCATGGCTGGCATTATCGACGGCACAACGCAGATCACCATTCCCGACGGCGCGGGAGGGTTCACCGTTCAAGAGATTCCCAACATTCCGTTGCTGCTTCGGGCGCTCGAGTCCATCACGGAGCTGGACGTTTTGGCGCAGCCGGGGTTGACCACAAAGGATAATGTTGAAGCCGAAGTCATTGTGGGTCAGGAGATTCCCTATATCACGGGTACGTCGCGCTCGCTCGATCAGGCGGCTGTTGGGGCCAGCGTATTCAGCCGGGTCGAGCGCAAAGACGTTGGCATCAAACTGAGAGTGACGCCTCAAATCAGCGAAGGCGATTATGTGTCGATGGAACTCGAGGTCGAGGTGTCGCAGCCGATTCAAAGCACGATAGGGGCGGACCCGAATATCGTGGGGCCGACCTTATCCAAATCGAATGTGACCACCGAGACGGTGATTCGAGACGGGTCGACCGGCATTCTCGGCGGCTTGCTTCGTGAATCCACGGATCGTTCGATTCGACAGCCGCCGTACCTTGGCGACCTGCCGATGCTGGGCTGGCTGTTCCGGGCCAAGCGCAATCAACGGGACAAGCGCAACCTTGTGATCCTGGTGACGCCATATATCATCAAGGAAGGCATTGACATGGACCGCGTCACGGATTACCGGATGGACCAGTTCAGGCGCGCGAACATCGACGTACTTTTCGAACGGGGCTATAT
The DNA here is from genome assembly GCA_007130675.1 of Candidatus Hydrogenedentota bacterium. Classification (GTDB taxonomy): domain Bacteria; phylum Hydrogenedentota; class Hydrogenedentia; order Hydrogenedentales; family SLHB01; genus UBA2224. Next base: position 2,421 of record SLSB01000191.1, read on the forward strand.
CCAGAAGATCAGAAAACGGCATTATATGCGCAATGAGCACCGTCCAAGCCGTGCGCGCTTGCAGGAAATCGATGCGCGTGACAGCTTTGGGCGGGGAGACGTGAGCCGGGGCAGGCCATGAGCGCGAAGCGTAACGCAAAGATCGGCGAGATCCTTGTCGAACTTGGGCATATTCACCAGGAACAGGTGGACGAGGCGCTCGAGTTGCAGCGGCTCCGCCCGAAACGGCTGGGCCAGATCCTGCTTGATTTGGGCTACTGCGAAGAGGACCAGTTGCTCGATGCGTTGAGCCTCCAGTTTGATATTCCGTTCGAGCGTGACCTGACGGATCAGATTGATTCGTCGCTGACGACGAAGGCGCCGATCAATTTCATTCGGGAGTACCGCATGGTGCCGTTCAAGCAGGATGGCTCGGTGTATTGCGTTGCGGTGAACGACCCGGTGAATTTGCTGCCTCTGGATGATCTCCGTTTGCTGCTGAACGGCCCCGTGGCGCCTGTCTTGTGCCGGGGTGACGACATCCAGCGGGTGTTGGATTCGTATTTCGATCAGCAGGGCGAAAACGCGGCCGATATGATCGACGACATTGTGCTGGCCGAGGGGGAAACGGGCGAGATTCACACGCTGGACTCGCTGGAGGCGTCTGAGCGCGACCTGCTGGATCTGGCGAACGAGGCGCCGATTATCCGGTTGATCAACCTGTTGATCACCGGGGCGATACGCGAGCGCGCGTCGGACATTCATGTCGAGCCGTTCGAGCGGGACGTGCGGGTGCGCTATCGTATCGACGGGGTGCTGTACGAGAAGCTGGCGGTGCCGAAGTCGCAGCAGGCGGCGGTGATCTCGCGCATCAAGATTATGGCCAACATGAACATTGCCGAGCACCGTCTGCCGCAGGGCGGGCGCATCAAGATCCGGCTGAGCGGCAAGGAGATCGACATCCGGGTGTCGGTCATTCCGGTGGCATTTGGCGAGCGGGTGGTGATGCGTATCCTCGAGAAGGGCACGTTTCTGTTTGGTCTCGAGGAACTCGGATTCGCGAAACAGGACTACGCCCTGTTTGATAAACTGATCATGAGTTCGCACGGGATTATTCTCGTGACGGGGCCGACGGGCTCGGGAAAATCGACGACGCTGTATGCCGGGCTCCAGCGGGTGAATTCGCCGGACAAGAACATCATCACGGTCGAGGATCCGATCGAGTATCAGATGGCGGGGATCGGGCAGATTCAGGTGCGTGAACGCATTGGACTGAATTTCGCGGCCGCGTTGCGCGAAATATTGCGGCAAGACCCCGACATTATTCTGGTGGGCGAGATTCGCGACCATGAGACGGCGGAGATGGCCGTTCAGGCGTCGTTGACGGGCCACTTGGTGTTTTCGACGTTGCACACCAATGACAGCGCGGGGGCAATCACGCGGCTGGTCAACATGGGCATCGAGCCGTTTCTGGTCAGTTCTTCTACCATTGCCATTATGGCGCAGCGGTTGGTGCGCCGCATCTGCCCGGACTGCAAAGAAGAATATGAGCCCGAAGCCGAGAGCTGGGCGGAACTCGGGCTGGCCCCCGAAGAGGCACGCGGTCTGACGGCATGGCGCGGGACTGGGTGTGAGAAGTGCCAGCAGCGCGGGTATTACGGGCGCGTGGGAATCTTCGAGCTGCTTGTGATGAGCCCGCTCATCCAGGAATTGACCCTGAAAGGGGTTGACTCGAACGTCATTAAACGGGAAGCTGTTAAGGAAAGGATGCGGACGCTTCGCGCCGACGGGGCGGCGAAGGTCCGTGCGGGCATTTCGACGATCGAGGAAGTGCTTCGTGTGACCCGCGATGATTTGCTCGATGGTGTAGTCGCGTGAGTGATGGAAGCGTGAGGTAACGGCATGGCCGTATTCGATTATGAGGCTATCGCAGGGTCGGGCCGGTCTGTGCGTGGCGTGATCGATGCTGATTCGCCCGCGGCGGCCCGGCGCAAGCTGCGCGAACAGGAGTTGTTTCCTACCAGCGTGCGCGAATCCCACGATGGGGCCGTTGGCACTTCTGACCTGATGAGCGCGTCTTTCGGGCGCGTAA
>SLSB01000346.1 GCA_007130675.1 Candidatus Hydrogenedentota bacterium
CTCCGGAGCGCCAACGGCGTGGCAACATACCAAGCCCATCAGGAAGGGCTGGGTGCGCGAGCTACCCCCACAATGTCCGGGCTGAATGCCCGGCACAACCCTCGACGTAGTGCTGCAATCGAATTGTCTGGGGCGACTTCGCAGCAGCCTGCGGCATCTGAGAATTCCAATCTATTTCGCACGAAACCGTTCACGTAACACGCGGATACCCACCGGCTGAAAGCCTTGAATTCTCCGGGGGGCAAGAGCCGGCAAGAGTCGGTTTGAGTCAGATTGATGTGTCTTGGTACACTTGCTCTTTCCGCTTCACTCAGGATTTCGCGCCAATCAGGCGCGGTTTTGTTTTGCCCAGTCGCGCAGGTTGCGCTCAACCAGGTGGAATGGAGGATTACTATGGCGATCACACCGCACGGCGGGACGCTGGTCAACCGGCTGCTTTCGGGGGATGCTCTCGAGGCCGCCCGCAAGAAGGCAGCCCAACTGCCCTCGATTACCGTGGATCCGTACACGGCCTTCGATATCGACGGTATTGCAAAGGGCTTGTTCAGCCCGCTCACGGGTTTTATGGGGGAAGCAGAAACCCACTCCGTGCTGGATACGATGCACCTGCGCCCGGGGATTCCCTGGACCATCCCCATTCTTCTGGCCGTGCATGCGGAAGAAGCCGAGCCCCTCGAGATTGGCTCCGAGGTGGCTATTCACGATGATCTGGGTGACGTGGTGGCCATTCTGCATCTTTCCGAGAAATTCGCCTTGGACCATGCCGAGCTGGCGGAAAAAGTCTACCTGACAAACGACGATGCGCATCCCGGTGTCAAATACACGATGGCGCTCGGAAATGTCTTTCTGGCAGGCGAACTCGATGTGCTCAAGACCCGTGCGATCGAGTTCGAGGAATACAACCTGACGCCCGCCCAGACACGCGCGGCTTTCGAGGAAAAGGGATGGAACCGCGTCGTGGCCTTCCAGACCCGCAACCCCATCCATCGAGCGCATGAGTACCTCACCAAATGCGCCCTCGAGATCTGCGATGGGCTGCTGATTCATCCGCTGATGGGTACGACCAAGAGCGACGACATCCCCGGGACGGTGCGCATGAAGTGCTACACCGCGCTGATCGACAACTATTACCCGAAAGATCACGTCATGCTGTCGCTGATGCCCGTGAATATGCGGTATGCGGGGCCCAAAGAAGCGATCATGCACTCGATTATTCGCAAGAACTACGGGTGCACCCACTTTATTGTGGGCCGCGACCACGCGGGCGTGGGAAATTACTACGGCACCTATGACGCTCAGCGCATCTTCGAGGATTTCGACGCCGACGAAATCGGCATTACGCCGCTGTTCTTCGAGCATGCCTTCTACTCGAAGCGCACACAGTCGATGGCTTCGCCCAAGACCTGCCCGGGCACCAGCGAAGACCACGTCTTTCTCAGCGGAACCAAGGTGCGCGAGATGTTGAAGAACGGCGAGATGCCGCCGCCCGAATTCACCCGGCCCGAGGTCGCCAAGATCCTCATCAAGTGGGCCCAAGAGAACGGAGAATGACCCAGCGTGTCCTGGTGATCGGCTTGGATTGCGCGACACCGCAGTTTGTGTTCGGGCCGCGGCAATTCGAGCTGCCGCACATGAACGCCCTGATGCGCAGCGGATGCTGGGGAAAACTCGAGAGCTGCCATCCGCCCATCACCGTGCCCGCATGGGCATGCATGCTTTCGGGCAAGGACCCCGGCGAACTAGGGGTGTACGGATTCCGCAACCGCAGCAACTACTCGTATAGCGAGATGACCACCGCGGACGCCTCGGCCATTCGGACGCCGAGGGTCTGGGACATACTGTCGCGACATGGGAAGAAGGTCGTGGTGCTGGGCGTGCCGCAGACCTATCCGGTGCGGCCGGTAAACGGGTGGATGGTGGCCGGATTTCTAACGCCCGGCGAACATGCCGGCTATACCTATCCCAAGCCGCTCAAGGACGAGCTGCGGCATGCTGTCGGCGACTATTGCATCGACGTCAAGGACTTCCGCACCGAGGACCGGGCGGCGCTGCTCGAGCGTCTCTACGCGCTCATGGAAAACCGGTTCGCCTATGCCAAGTATCTCATCGAGACCAAGCCGTGGGATTTCTTCATGATGCTCGACATGTCGATAGACAGGCTCCACCATGCATTTTGGCGGTTCTGCGACCCTGACCATCCCGCATTCAAGCCGGGCAACCCTTTCGAGCATGTTTTCTCGAATTTCTACGCAGCCGTGGACGCCCGCATCGGCGAGCTGCTCGAGTTGGCCGGCGACGACACGGCGGTCCTGGTGGTTTCGGACCACGGCGCGAAGGGCATGGCGGGCGGTGTGTGCGTCAATGAATGGCTGGTGCGCGAGGGGCTTCTGACCCTCACGAATCCGCCCGAGGGCATCACCCGTATCGAGGATTGCACGATAGACTGGCGGCGTACGAAAGCCTGGGGCAGCGGCGGCTATTACGCGCGCATCTTCATCAATGTCGAGGGACGTGAACCTGAAGGGCAGGTGCCTGCCGGGGAGTACGAAGCCTTCCGCGATGACTTGGCCGCCCGCATCGAATCGATGTGCGGGCCCGACGGCCAGCCCTTGGGCAACCGGGCGCTGAAACCGGAGCAGGTATACGGACAAACCGAGGGCATTCCCCCCGATCTCATTGTATACTGGGGCGATCTGCGGTGGCGCTCGGTCGGCTCGGTTGGGTTCAACGATGTATTTACGTTCGAGAATGACACTGGGCCCGATGACGCCAACCACGATCATCACGGCATATTCATTCTGGACGACCGGACCGGCCGCCGCGGAGGCGAACTCGAGGGCGTCGGCTTCCCCGCTATCGCGCCGACAATACTCGAATTGATGGGAGTGCCAAGACCCGGTGACATGCCAGGGCGACCCATAGGAGACCGCGTGCCATGACGCAGCGATATGTCCTGTGCCTCACTGGCGACGGCGCCGCCGCGACCGCGCACGTGCTGGTGCGGCGGCTGGTCGAGACAGGCGCCGGAGCCTGCCCCCCAGACCGAGAACCCGAAGATGGGTTTCACGGCGTGTGGGTCTGCCTCTCGGAAACGCTTCCCGATGGCGTTGCCGGGGAAACCGTGGCGGTGAGTCCGCACGACACACCCGATTTTGCCGCCGAGAAGATCCTCGACCTGCTCGCCGGGCAGGGCGTGGTTTCACTGGAGTCCGAAGGGTATACCCCCGAAGAAGAGGAAGAAATTCGGCAGCGGTTGGCCGATTTAGGATATATTGATTAGCAACGTACGATACGCTGGCGTCAGCCAAGGGCCACGAGAGAAGCGACCCTTACCATGCGGATAGGCATAAATGCACTTCCCCTCGAACCCGGGTATTGCGGAGAAACGGTGTTTCTGCGCAACGTATTCGCGCAGCTTCGTGAATTGCAGCCGGAGACCCCGGCGGTGTTTTTCACCAGCGACAAAAACCACGACTTTTTCGCGGGATGGGACCGGGCGTTATTCAAATCTCCGGTCAATGCCACGCAGACGGGACTGCCCGTATCCGAGCGTGAATTTGCCCAGGCATTGAGCCACGCCGGCGTTGACGTGGTGTTTTCCTCACTCCAGGCAGCCCCGGCCAAGCCGCAGATCCCGCTGGTCATATATGCCATGGACCTGCAATTCATTACCGGCCCCTTGTCCAAACCGCGGTGGCGCGACAAGGCGCTGGTCAAACGCGTGATGCAAACGTGTGAAACCGCCCTGGCCATTGTCGCGCCGTCTGAGTTCATCCGGCGGCAGCTCCTCGAGCTGCTCGATGTTCCGCTCAACAAAGTGGTCGTCGCGCCGCTGGGTGTTTCGGAGGTCTTCGCAAAGCCGCAGCCCTGCTGGGTGCAGCAACCCTACTTGCTGGCCGTGGGAGCGACGCGCCCCTCGAAGAATATCCACGGTCTCCTCAAAGCATTCGAATTCCTCGAAGGCCGCCCGCATAACTTGATCATCGCGGGCCTGCCCGGCGAACACGAGCGTGAAGATTGGGGCCCCCGCATCATGCGGATCCAGCAGTGCCCCGAGAACGCCCTGGCGGGCTTGTATCAGCACTGCGAGGCCGTGATTTGTCCGTCGTTCTACGAAGGGTCCGGCGTGACGGCGCTCGAGGCCATGCGCGCGGGCGCCCAGCTTGTGACGGGGCGCGTCGGGGCCATTCCCGAGTTTGCGGGGAACGCGCCCATCTACTGCAATCCCGAGAGCCCGGCCAACATAGCCTCGGCCATCCAGCGCGCCATCGACATCGAGCCCGAGAAACGAGAACGGCGCGCGTTATACATGACCAACGCCGCGGCAGAATACACGTGGGAAAACTGCGCATGGAAAACCCTGCAGGCCTTCCGGTTGCGGTAAATCCCAGGTGACAACACAGCTAACTGAGGGGTATCTGTCATGTTAAATGAACTCGAACTCTTTCGAGTACGCATCGGCCTGATTCAGGCGTTTCTCAAGGAGCA
>SLSB01000385.1 GCA_007130675.1 Candidatus Hydrogenedentota bacterium
AATGCGGTTGTACACCTTTCGTCCGAATTGCGTCACGTTTCCACACACAAAGAACGTGGCTGGGACGTCGTATTTATTGAGTACGTCAAGAATGGTCAGCGTGACTCTTGATGGTCCGTCATCGAACGTGAGATAGACAGTTTTTGCCGGTGGCTCGGCAGCGTCCTCAGGTGCTTCTTCTTCTCTGCCATGCGCCGCGCCAAACTGCGTGAAGGCGGCAACCGCCACAAGAAGACATACCAAGCGGCGTGGAAGATTCATGCAGTTGCTCTCCCCGTTCCCCAGTGGATACTGCAACCCGAATGCCCAGCGATGTAACGCGTCAGCCTTGCCGTCAGCGCGCCCCGCGAACTATTGGCCCGCCCGCTCCCGCAGGGCATTTGCGCGGTCGGTCTCTTCCCAGCGAAGACCGGCATCCTCGCGGCCAAAGTGGCCGTAGTTCGTCGTCTTGCGGAAAATGGGCGTCCGCAGGTTCAACGTCTCCAGGATGGCTGCCGGACGGCAGTCAAATTCCTCGGCCAGCATGGCCGACAGGGCATCTTCGCTGACCTTTCCGGTGCCGAAAGTCGTGACGTTAATCGAAACCGGGCGTGCGACGCCAATCGCATAGGCCAACTGAACTTCACATTTTTCTGCCAACCCCGCGGCCACGACATTCTTGGCCATGTAGCGCGCCATATACGCTGCCGAGCGGTCTACCTTCGAGGGGTCCTTCCCGCTGAATGCTCCGCCGCCGTGCCGCCCCATGCCGCCGTAGGTATCGACGATGATCTTGCGGCCCGTCAGCCCGCAGTCGCCGACCGGTCCACCGACCACAAACCGGCCAGTCGGGTTTACGTGGTATATGATGTCGCCGTTCACCAACTCCCTGGGGGCGATGGGTTCGCAGACCTGCCGGATTACGGCGTCGCGAATCTCGTCCTGCGAAATGTCCGGCGAATGCTGGTTCGAGATGACGATCGTATGAATCCGGTGGGGTTTGCCGTCGCGGTACTCGACCGTCACCTGCGACTTGCCGTCGGGCTGGAGCCAGGGAAGCGTGCCATTGTGCCGCAGTTCCGACAACCGGAGACCCAGCTTGTGGGCCAGCGAGATGGGCAGCGGCATGTATTCCGGGGTTTCGTTGCAGGCATAGCCAAACATCATGCCCTGGTCGCCGGCCCCCTGCTCTTTGTCGGGCGCGGAATCCACACCTTGAGCGATATCCGGCGATTGCTTGTCCAGCGCAATCAGAACCCCGCAGGTTTTGCCATCAAAGCCCGAGTCGCCCCCACGATAACCAATGGCCAGGAGGGCATCGCGCGCTACTTGCTGGTAATCCACCACCGCAAGCGTGGTAATCTCGCCTGCTACCACACAAAAGCCAGTTGTGACCATCGTTTCGCACGCCACGCGGCTCATGGGATCCTGCTCGATCAGCGCATCCAGCACGGAATCGCTTACGAAATCCGCCACTTTGTCCGGATGCCCTTCTGTTACCGATTCCGATGTAAACAAGATCCCCTGCATATCCCGACTCATTGCGTTCTCCTTCTGTTGCCTGGTTTTTGGCGCGGGCCCTATGCGCGCGGCGCCCGCGAATCGGCCCGTGCGTCAAAAAAAGGAGCGCCTCGCCCGTGAACACCAGCGATGTGCGCCCCTGTATGTAGTTGCCGGCCTCAAGGAGAGACTACGCGCCGCGGAACTGGCTGAACAAGCTCGGCGCATCCAAGCGGAACCCGGGTCCCATCGTGCTGCTCATGCAGCAGCTTTTCAAATAGGTTCCTTTGCATGCTGACGGCCGCGCCTTCACCACCGACTCGACCACCGCCGCGGCATTTTCCCTGATCTGTTCAGGATTGAACGAGGCCTTTCCAATCGGCACATGGATGTTTGCGTTCTTGTCGACCCGGTAATCGATCTTGCCTTTGAGAATCTCGCTCACCGCCTCGGCGACCTTCGGGGTAACGGTCCCTGCTTTCGGACTGGGCATCAGCCCGCGCGGTCCCAGCACCTTGCCGAGCTTTCCAACATCGCGCATCATATCGGGCGTGGCCACGGCCACATCGAAGTCGGTCCAGCCGCCCTGCACTTTTTCGACAAGGTCTTCGGCGCCTGCCTCGATAGCGCCCGCTGTTTTGGCGGCCTCGATCTGCTCGGTCTCCTTGCAGAACACTACCACCCGAACTTCCTTGCCTGTTCCGTGTGGGAGCGACACCGACCCGCGCACCATCTGATCGGCATGACGCGGGTCGACCCCGAGGGTGAAGGCCAACTCGACCGTTTCGTCGAATTTGGCCGTTGCACAGGCTTTCACGCCTTGCGCGGCTTCTTCAATCGTACATCCGTCTTGCTTCAGGCCTTTTTCTGCCAAGGCCTTGGCGCGTTTGCTCATGCGTGCCATTGCACATTCCTCCGTGTGGTCAGCGGGCTTTACGCCCTCCCACTATAGTTAGCCATCGCCCTGAGACCGCCCGCACTTGTGAGCGGCACTCAGTTTTCGACGAGAATCCCCATGCTCCGGGCTGTTCCGGAAAGCATGCGCACTGCCGCATCCATGTCGGCGGCGTTCAGATCGCTCTTCTTGATTTCGGCAATTTCCTCGAGTTGCGCCCGCGTGACCGTGCCCACCTTGGTCCGGTTGGGTTCGCCGCTGGCTTTGGCCAGTTTGGCCGCGCGTTTGATCAACACCGGCGCCGGCGGGCTTTTCGTGATGAACGAAAAATTTCGGTCTTCAAACACGGTGATGACCACCGGAATGGTGAGGCCCTGTTGATCCTTGGTGCGCTCGTTGAACTGTTTGCAGAAATCCATGATGTTGACGCCGTGCTGGCCCAAAGCCGGCCCCACCGGCGGGGCCGGATTCGCCTGACCCGCAGGACACTGCAGTTTAATCAGCGCGGCAACATTCTTGCCCTTCTTACCCTTCGCCATCGTAGCGTTCTCTCCGTACGTTGAGTAAAACTAGATCTTTTCGACTTGCCAAAACTCGACTTCAACGCTTGTCAGCCGCTCGAATATCTCGACCATAACCTTCAGCGTGCCCCGGTCTACATCAATCGAATCAATGTTGCCCAGGAAATTCGAAAAGGGGCCGTCGATAATCTTGACGCGCTCGCCCACCTCGAACTTCACCTTGGGTTTGGGGCGGGTCCGCTCGCCGCGGATCTCTTCAATGATTGCATTGACCTCGGCATCCTCGAGCGGCACCGGGGTGTTGCGCGACCCGATAAACCCACTTATCCCGGGCGTATTGTTGACCAAGTGCCACAACTCGGGCTGGCGTTCGGGGTGCTCGGGAAGCCGAACCAGCACATACCCCGGGAAAAACTTCCGCTTCGAGATGCGCTTCTCGCCGCCCTTGATCTCGGCGACCTGCTCCATCGGCACCAACACGCCGCCGATCAGATCGTCCAAGCCCTCTTGTTCTGCCTGCACGAGCAGATTCTTGCGCACATTGCCTTCCTGGCCCGAATAGGCGTGCAGCGCATACCAGCGCCGCCGAATTCCGTCGTCGGGATCAGGCTTCAAGCTTGCAAGGACCGGATCTTCCTTGGGTTCCTCGTCAGCCTCATCCTCTTCGGGTTCCTTGACGATTTCGGGCTGCTCGGCCTCGACCTCGACGGATTGTGGAACATCGCCATCGGCACTCCCGGTGAAGAAGCGGCGGGCCTGCACCTCGGCAGCCAACCCTTCGGCTTCCTCGGCTTGATGGGCTTCCCGGGCCTCTTCGGCAAAGGCTTTTCGCGCCTCCGTCTCCGCTGCCTCGTCCTCTTCGGAGGGCTGCTTCTTTACATCGTCAAAAAAGCTCTGGGCAAACTCGCGTTCGGCGGCATCTTCCGCCTCGCGCTCGCTTTTACGTTCCCGCAGCTCTTCGTCGAGTCCCTGGGGTTCTTTGTCTTTTTGCTCGTCAGACACCACTGGAGACTCCTACCCGAATCGAAGCAGCAACCAAACGAACACCTCGGAAAGCTTATCGTAGACTCCGATAATGACCGCCATGAGACAGAGCAGAAACAGCACCACCGACGTCGACGAACGCACCTCGTCTTTCGCCGGCCACGTGACTTTGCGCATTTCCACTTTCACCTCGTGGAAAAACGAGCGCACGCGCGCTACTACCCCAGTCTTTTCGCTTACTGCCGCTTCCTTGGCCATAATTGCTCCTGCATACACCCGGCATAAACACCGTATACGCAATATAAAGTCTGGCAGGACTGGAGGGACTCGAACCCCCAACCTTCGGCTTTGGAGGCCGCTGCTCTAGCCGATTGAGCTACAGTCCTGCATAAAAGCGGGCCGCAACCCGCTTTGAAGACACACCTTCCTAGTATATACCGTTGTGCCGACCGGTTCAAAAAACCTTCCGGCGCAACCCTTCTACTCGATAATCTTTGTGACGACGCCGGCGCCGACCGTGCGGCCGCCCTCGCGAATGGCGAAGCGCAGGCCTTCGTCCATCGCGATCGGCGTAATCAGCTCGCCTGAAATCGTCACGTTATCGCCGG
>SLSB01000624.1 GCA_007130675.1 Candidatus Hydrogenedentota bacterium
GGATATCGATCCAGTACGAGCTGCGCGCGATTCCGTCGGGAAATTTGCGGCCCGCGTGCACGTCGTCTCCGGTAAGGACATACTCGCCCAGGACCTGGCGGCTTTCGCGCACGCCCACCTGCGGCGAGGTCGCCCGGATGTAACAGTTCTCGAATCCGGGTATCTCGGCGCGAAGAAACTCGGCAAGTTGCCAGGCATCGCGGCGGATGTCCATCTCGGCACGGGTGAGATCGCGCACATCGACCGGGTTGCCTGCCCAGCGGGTCATATTCGGCGAAAAATGGTCGGGGTGGGCGTCGTTGATTGCGATGAACTGGGGATGGTAGAAACGAAGGCGATTGTCCGTAAGAGCGTTCCGCACCTTCTGCACAGCGGCCTCTTCTTCGTCTTCGGTCATGTCGGGAACCCCGCCGAGATGGATGAACGAGCCCATGGACTGCACACGGCCGTCGAACGGGCGGCCCTGAGTGGTGGGCGCGCCCGCGCGGAAGGCCACGTCCGCGTCGCCAGTGGCATCAATGAAGACCTTCCCGGCGACGGCCGCCCGGCCTGATTTGTTTTCGATGATGAGCGCTGCAATCCGACCGTTCTCGAGGATGACATCTGTCACGAGGGTATGGAGTAGCACGGTGACGCCCGTCTCGCTGACCAGGTCATCGGCCACGCGCTTGAATGCCTCGGCGTCGAAATTGATGCCCCATTCCTGGCAGGCGGCCTCCCATGACGGGGCCCCTCCGATGGCGTACATGCGTTCGGTCATTTCTTTGAGGATGCCTCCGACCACGGGACGGTTGCTGCGCGACGCGGTATGCCCGAGAATGGGTGCGATAAGGCCCGCCGTGGCAAGGCCGCCGAGAAATCCGTAGCGTTCGATGAGGACAACTTCGGCCCCATGGCGCGCCGCGGCAATCGCGGCGGGCAATCCTCCGGGGCCGCCTCCCGCGACAACCACGTCGGCTTCGGCCACGATCTCGAGACTGCGGGACGGTTCGTTGATGGTGCGCATGGCGGCTCGTATCCCCCTTGTGTGGCGCGGGCACAACCCGCACGGTTGGACGATGGACCGGCATTATGGTAGAGGCGGGAGGGGGCGCAGTCAAAGGAAGGGAGACGTCAAGAGGCGCATGAAAGGGCAAACAGAAAGAGCCAGCGGCAGAAGTTCGGGAACGGCGAGAAGTTACTGGTGTGGATATACGGGCACTCCAGTGGCAAGAATGTGCGCGACAAAACTGCCAGGTTCGGGGTTATCGAGACTGGATGCAGGGAACAGATGGGCTTCGATGTCCATTCCGGCCTCTCTCTGGATGCGCACAAGAACACGCGCGCGCTGTCGCGTGTCCCAATCCTCGAGGCCGGTCAAGAAAAGTGCCACATCCACATCGCTCCAGCGGTGTGGATGACCTTCGACATACGAGCCAAAGACATAAGCCGCACGAAGCGGCGACATCTCGTTAGCAATGTCCGCCGCGATAGCAGCGCGGCGCTCTATGTCAGCATCGAGAACAGCCATTGGATTACCTTCTCGCTCTCCTCAAGCGCATTCCGCGCCAATGCCCGATTCAGGCGCTTCTCAAGTAACGCTAACTCCGTTGGGTACCGTGATTCAATATAGTATTCCGACAATGTCGCGAACATTTCCGCTCGTTCCTCAGTCAACTCGAGCCCCGCAAGATCAGCAAGCCGGAGCAGATTATGAATGCGTGGAGGTATTGCGCTGGTCTGCTTGACAATGAGCGCTTTAAGGGCTTTCTCCACGGCTTGCTGGCAGCAAAAGGCGACATACAGATAACGGTGGGTATCAAGCATCGCTCGTGCGGTAGTCAGATCATACTCAGCGCGTTCCACCCAGCTCTCGACAACACTCATAAACGCACCTCCAATACCAAGCGACGAAGGCCATGTTCGTGCTCGAGTAGAATGTTCGCGTGTCAGGGCACTTCATCTCGCGGGTTCTTCGCGTTGGTGCTGCACGATTATGATGCCAGAGCCCGGGAATGAGCACAAGAGTGCTGCTCTTGCTGCGCGGCTTCTCGGTTTCGAGGGTGGGGTCGACGCTGAGACATTGACTCGCGGCGTGATAGGCCGTACTGTTTAGGAAGGGCAGCAACACCGAGGGGGTAGGCCATGTACAGCATTGTTATTGCGTTTTGCATGTTCGGGGCGGTCGAGGCGTTGCCCGGCACCGCCCCACTCGAGGAAACTGTGGATTTCGCCGAAACCATGGTCGCGGGCATCGACCGGTGGCTGATGCGGGCCATCGAGGCCTCGCCAGAGAAGCGTGAGGCGTTTTGGGACCGGGATGTTTCCTCGCACTCCGCTTATGTCGCGTCGGTTGCGCCAAACCGCGGACGGTTCGCGCAGGTTACCGGCCTGAAGGACGCTCGGGTAACGCCCCGCATGGAATTGGTTGCGACGCCAGAGCAGTCGTCGTTGCTGGGGCGCGGAGAAGGCTACGAGGTGCATGCCGTTCGCTGGGCCGTGCTCGAGGGGCTTGATACCGAGGGCCTGCTGTTGCGTCCAGAAGGCGCGCCAAAAGCACTTATCGTGGCCCTGGGCGATTGTGACTGGACGCCCGAGATGCTCGCGGGCCTGACCGAGGACCTGCCGCCCGAAGCGCAGTATGCCCGCCGCCTGGCCGAGAGCGGATGCATGGTCGTGATTCCAACGCTCTTGGACCGCGAATGTACCTTTGCGGGCAATCCGGATGTGCGCATGACCAACCAGCCGCACCGCGAGTTCGTCTATCGTGCAGCATACCAGATGGGCCGTCACGTGATCGGCTACGAGGTGCATGGGATGCTGGCCGCGGTGGACTGGTTTCTAACTTCGAACGATGCGCCGGTGGGTGTGATTGGCGCCGGCGAAGGCGGTCTGCTCGCACTGTATGCGGCCGCGGTGGATAAGCGCATCAATGCCGCAGCGGTATCCGGCTACTTCGGCCCGCGTGAACAGCTCTGGGAAGAACCCATCTACCGCAACGTCTGGGCGCTGTTGCATGAGTTTGGCGATGCCGGGATCGCCTCGCTTATCGCACCAAGGCCCCTCATTATCGAGGCAGCCCCATCTGTCGAGATCGACGGGCCGCCCCCGGCCGAAAGCGGCCGCCGCCGCACAGCAGCTCCAGGGCGCATACGTACGCCCGATGTGGCCGCGGTCGAGCAGGAAATTGCCCGCGCGCGTGGGTTGACCGCCGGCCTCGAACCGCCCGCCGAAATTGCCTTCGTTAACGCGATGGATCGGTATGCGGGCACTGCAGAAACGCTCGAGCTGCTGCTGGGCGCACTGGACGATGATCTCGAGTTGGCCGCTCCCAAGCCGACGCCTGTCATCGTGGGCGAATTGCCCGACCCGGATGCCCGGATGAAACGGCAGTTTGACCGGCTTATTCAACACACCCAGCAGACTATGCGGGAAGCGTCATTTGCGAGGGAAACGTTCTGGGAAAACGCCAGCCGTGCGTCCGCCGAAGCCTGGGAAGAAAGCGCGGGCTGGTACCGCGATTATTTCTGGGAAGAAGTGATTGGCAAACTGCCGCCTCCAACGCTGGAGGCGAATCCCCGTACCCGATTGATCTTCGATGAACCCCTATACCGCGGCTACGAGGTAAAGCTGGACGTGTATCCGGATGTGTTCGCATACGGTTTTCTGCTGGTCCCCAAAGATATCGAAGATGGCGAGCGGCGGCCCGTGGTGGTGTGCCAGCACGGACTCGAGGGCACGCCGCATAAACCCGCGGATCCCGCAACCGACATACCGGCCTACAAACAGTACGGCTGCCGACTTGCCGAACGCGGATTCGTGGTCTACGCCCCCCAGAACCCGTACATCGGCGGCGATGCGTTCCGCGTGCTCCAGCGGAAGGCCAATCCGCTGAAACAGTCGCTCTTTTCGTTCATCGTGCGGCAACACGAGCGCACCCTCGAGTGGCTGGCCGAACAACCGTTTGTGGACCCCGAGCGCATCGCCCTCTACGGCATCTCATACGGCGGCAAAACCGCGATGCGCGTGCCTGCGCTGCTGCCGCAATACTGCCTGTCGATCTGCTCGGCCGACTACAATGAATGGATATGGAAGAACGTGACCTTTGACTACCCGTTCAGCTACCTTTTTACTGGCGAATACGAGATGTTCGAGTTCGACCTTGGCGATACCTTCAACTACGCGGAAATGAGCTGGCTGATATTTCCGCGGCCCTTCATGGTCGAGCGCGGGCACTGGGACGGCGTCGGCATCGACGAATGGGTGGCCTATGAATACGCCCGAACCCGCCGCCATTACAGCGCGCTCGGATTGGGCAGCGAGACGGAGATCGAATATTTTGATGGTCCCCACGCCATCAACGCCGTAGGCACGTTCACGTTCTTGCACGAAAAACTCGATTGGCCGGAACCGGAGGAATGATCGTTGATGCGGCATTTCGAGAAGAAACGGCATGATTTGGAAAGGAAACCGGCATGAAAGTGTGGACTCTTGGGCTGA
>SLSB01000476.1 GCA_007130675.1 Candidatus Hydrogenedentota bacterium
AAACAGACCAACAGCGGGCAGGCCATTGTCAACCCCGAGCAGGTCATCCCGCTCGATGATGACGACATCAGCGCCTTCTAACAATTGAATCCAACGTGCTTCACTGGACGGCACGCACCTGCAGCGCCTCGACCTCTCCTCCACGCCGTCCACGCACCGAGGCCCCATGCGTAATGCCCCTCGCGCATGGGGCCTCTCTTCAGAACGGGAGCATCAGGCGATTGGGTTCTATGGAGGATAGGCAGAGATTGGGGAGATACGATGTAGTTGAAACCATGAGGCGTTGCGCATGTAGTCGAATCTTCCGATAAGCATCGGCAGGGGAGGAATCAGCGCAGGGTGACTTTATTGAGCGGCACTTTGGTAAGGATCCCTGGAGGCAAATATGGCGCGGCCGAGGCTACACCACGGAAAGGGAAGGTGTCAAAACCTTCAGCCATTGTGGAAAATCTGTCTTCCCAGACTTTTGGCTGGGCGGGCATATCCCAGGACAGTCTGTTTGCAGGAAAAGCAGGCACTTTCCTCGCAACATGCGTCTGCGCATATCCCACCCACTTGGTGTCTCGATATCCAGGCGTGTGCTGCAAAATTCCAAGGGTTTATGCACGTTGCTTCAAACTACTCGGGGATTTGCGCATGGAAAAGGGTGTTCGCCTCATGGACCGTGAGGATGTAAAATGGCCACCGGCGGAAGGCAGAGAAGCGCCGCCCGGACCGGAATCGGGCTTCGTGCGGCCTAGAACCACTTGCGGGACGCATGATTATGGCACACCGCAAGATCACGCCGACAGGGGAACTACGGTAAATTGCACACCCGCTCTTCTTCAGCAGCGGACGTGGGGAAGCTCCGGCAGGAGCGCAGACATGTCAATGGAGGCAATGCTTGACTCGTGAACTCGACACCACCCGCGCATAATTGCAGACGACCCCGCCCCCGGTCATCCGCGTTGGCAACCGGGTTGGCGGCCTTCGGTGAAGGGGCGTTGCCGTCTGCGTCTCGCGTTGGCTCGTATCTGTCGTCCTGGGAGCACGTCGCTCCGCCCAACTCGTCTACATCCGGATACACGGCCGAGAGTATCATTCATCAAGGCCTGTTTGATAAGGCCAGCCACTTGATCACGAAAATTTTCACATTCCAGAGTCTGTGCGCCAACGTGCCCACAACCCTGGAATCCGGACCGGAGGCCAACTCGCCATGACCTTTCAACGCGGTTTGCAGTCAATCATGAAACGTCATTCAGGAACATTGGGGTCGATAGCAAGACTTTTGACCCTCGGCCTGCTTTGTGTTTGCTGTCTGTCTGCTCATGGGGCAGATGCGATCTCCGTGCAGGCAGACCAGACTTCCGACTTGCCGCCCCAATCACTGGAACGCGAAAGTCAGGCTGACAATGCCGGCGATGTCATTCGCATTGGCGTTCTGGCGAATCGCGGGCATGAAGTCTGCTTCGAAGAGTGGAACCCTACGGCCGAGCATCTCAGTGAACGTCTTTCTCCGTTGCGGTTCGAGATAGTCCCTTTGACCTTCGAAGAGATTCTTCCCGCAGCACAAGAACGCAGCGTCTCTTACATCTCCGCCAACCCCTCTTACTATGCCTTGATTGAATACCACGGATTGGCCCACCGGATTGCGACCTTGCAGGTTCCCGGCACTTTGGGGCCGCAACCTCTTTTCGGAGGTGTCATCTTCACCAAGGCAGACCGAACTGATATCGAGACTCTGCATGATCTTAGGGGCCAGCGGTTTGCCGCGGTGGATTCTCAATCTCTGGGCGGTTGGCACGCCGCCTGGCGCGAAATGAGCGAAAACGGTCTTCGGGTGGATGATGATTTTCTCGAGTTGATCTTCAGCGGCACTCACGACGCTGTCGTGCATGCAGTGCTATCCGGCTCTGCCGATGCCGGCACGGTACGAAGCACTCAGTTAGAGAGAATGGCTCGGGAAGGGCTGATCGACCTGCAGGAAATCAAAGTGGTTCATGCGACAAGCGAACGTTATCCTGAATACCCGTATCTTCTCTCGACACAACTGTATCCCGAATGGCCTCTCGCGGCCTTGAGGTATGTCCCACCCGAGCTGAGCAAGCGCATCGCTGTGGAATTGCTCGCCATGGACGTCGAGCACCCCGCCGCGCAGGCACTCCATGCGGCCGGTTGGGGAATCCCTCAGGACTATTCCAGTGTTCACGAGCTGCTGCGCGTCTTGAATATGCCGCCTTACGAACATGACGGCAGAATCTCCTTGCGACACGTGCTCCATCAATACCGGCTGGCGCTTTCCATCGCCTCTGTGCTCTTTCTGGTCTTGGCGGCTTTTGTATTCCACGCATTCTTAAGCATCCGACGCAGAAGAAGAGTCCAAAAAGCCTTAGAACACGCGAATGAAAGACTGGAATCAGCCATCCGCGTGTCTCGTGAGAGTGAACAAAAGCTCAGACTCCTGAAAGATCACTTGTCTGTCGGCGTCGCCATGCTGAGCCCCGCAATGGAAGTACTGGAAGTCAACACACAAATGCAGCGATGGTTTCCCAGCCCTGATTATGGCAATCATCCACGTTGCTTCGAGGTCTTCAACCAGCCGCCGAAAAGCGTCCCATGTGCCACATGTCCCGGAATCCAGGTATTTCGTGACGGGGAAATCCATGTGGTCGAAAGAGAAGCGCCAACTCGAGACGGGACCCGCTTTTTAAAGGTCACGGCCTCGCCCATTATGGATGAGGACGGCAACGTGTCCGCGGTTATCGAGATGGTCGAGGACATCACCGAGCGCAAGCACGCCGAGGACATGCTCCGCACGAGCGAGGAGCATCTCTCGGCCACCTTGCGCTCGATTGGCGACGGGGTGATTGTCTGCGACCGTGATGGGGCGATTCGGACCCTTAACCGTGTGGCCGAGGCCCTCACCGGCTGGACCACGGCCGAGGCGGCCGGCCTGCCTTTGCACGAGGTCTTCCGCATTATCCACGCCCAGACACGCGAGACGGCGGAGAACCCCGTGGCGCGCGCCCTCGAGGAAGGGCAAAGCGTCGACATGGCCAACCATACCGCGCTGATTGCCCGGGATGGTAGCGAATACCAGATCGCCGACAGTTGCGCGCCTATCCGCGGCGCCTCGGGCGAGGTCACGGGTGCGGTGCTTGTCTTCCGCGATGTCACCGAAGAATACCGGCGGCGGCAGGAGTTGCGCCAAGAGCGCGAGCGACAGGAAATGTTCTTCTCGCAAGCGTTGCACGGGTTCTTCATGTGTATGCTCGATGAACCCATCGAATGGAACGAAAACACGGATAAAGACAAGGTGCTCGAGTATGTGCTCGACCATCAGCGAATGACGCGCGTAAACCAGGCGATGCTCGACCAGTATGGGGCCGCCGAGAGCGATTTCTCCGGCATCACCATCCGGAAACTATTTCAGCATGACCTCGACCATGCCCGGGAAATCTGGCGCGGGCTGTTTGACCGGGGCCGCTGGCACGTCGAAACCCACGAGCAACGACTGGACGGCACCCCCATTATCATCGAGGGCGACTATATCTGCATGTATGACGAGCAGGGCCGCATCACCGGCCTCTTCGGCGTACAAGTAGATATCACCGCGCGCAAGCAGGCCGAAGCCTACCGGGAAACGGGCATGGAGATCTTGCGCATTCTTAACGAACCCGGCGAGCTTGAGCAATCCATCCAGCGTGTCCTGGCCGCGCTGAAGGAGCAAACGGGGTGCGATGCGGTGGGCCTGCGCCTGCAGGCCGGGGAGGATTTTCCCTACTTCGCCCAGGAAGGCTTCTCCGAAGACTTCCTGTTGCTTGAGAATACGCTGATTGATCGCGGCGGGGATGGCAATGTCTGTCGAAACGCAGACGGAACCGTCAGTCTTTCTTGTACGTGCGGGCTGGTGATTTCTGGTCAGACCGACCCGTCCAATCCCCTCTTTACCCGAGGAGGAAGCTGCTGGACCAACGACTCGTTTCCCCTCCTTGAGATGCCGCCCGATCAGGATCCCAGGCAGCGTGCGCGCAATCAATGTATCCATCAGGGATATGCCTCCATAGCCTTGATCCCGATACGTATATCCGACCAGATTCTCGGGATCCTTCAGTTAAACGATCGGCGCAAAGACTGTTTTACACTCGAAATCATTGAGATACTCGAGGGCATCGCCTCGCATATTGGTTCCGCGTTACGGCGTAAGCAAGTGGAAGGTGAGCTTGCGGAGAGTGAAGAACGATTCAAAGCATTGTTCTGGGAATCGCCCGTATCCATCCTTGTGCATGATAAGGACACAGGCGAGATTGTTGACGCCAACGCGGCGGCATTCACTGCCTATGGTCTCTCTTCGCTTGACGAGCTGCAGGCCAACGAATTCTGGCTGGATCCTCCTTTCTCTGCAGCAGATGCGTTGGGTTGGATTCATAAGGCGGCCACAGAAGGCACGCAGCGCTTTGAATGGATGAACCGAAAGGCAACAGGTGAAAT
>SLSB01000655.1 GCA_007130675.1 Candidatus Hydrogenedentota bacterium
TGCAGTTCGAGTGAGCACACAGGGCGGTTTGGAACGCGCCGCGGTCTCGAACCCACGCCACAGCGAAGTGCTCGGCAATCTGTTGGGCGGTTCGTGCGGTTCTGCGTGGCACAGCACCCAAGAGTTTGGTACACTTGATGACAGGAATCGGCATTTATCGTGCGTGTTGAGATTGAAACGCGGTAAGATGCGGCGAATAGTGGAACGCGCAAAGGAACGATACCATGCGAAGAACACTCACGCTCGAGTTTGGTGATGAGGTGCTGCTTGCATTGGGTGTGTCCCCGGAGCAGTTCCGCGAAGAACTCAAGTTGCTCGCCGCCGTCAAACTGTACGAGTTGGGCCGCCTGTCCTCTGGCGCGGCGGCAAATCTGGCTGAAATCCCCAAGCCACTGTTTCTCAGCAAACTGGCCGAGTTCGGCGTGGACTCATTTCGAGTGACAGAAGAAGAACTGCGCCAGGACGTGGCCAATGCCCGCAGTCATCAGTAACACGTCGCCGCTGCAGTACCTTCACCAAGCCGAAGCACTCTTTCTGCTTCCCCAACTGTTTGGCGAAATATGGGTGCCTGAGGCCGTGGCCGCGGAAATCCAAGCCGGGCACGAGCGTAGCGTCGCTCTCCCAGACCTTGAATCGTTGCCATGGGTTGAAGTGCGTCCTGTCCAACAACGCGCACTGCTACCGCTGGTCACCCACTTGGGAGAAGGCGAAAAGGAAGTGCTGGCTCTCGGTATCGAGCTGCCTGGCTCACTCCTGCTGCTCGATGACCGCAATGCACGACGCCACGCCAATTCCCTTGCTCTTAACCTATGCGGGACACTGGGTGTCCTGCTCTTGCCCAAGGAGCGTGGTGCTCTTGATGCGGTGCGGCCCATCCTGGACCGGCTCGATGCGTTGGGGTTCCGTCTCGATGGCGCCACCAAACAAACAGTGCTTCGCCTCGCGCATGAGTAGCTGGCTTAAGGCACCACTTCCAGCCACCGCATGCACGACGCGGGCCTGCTCGAGATGACGCAGAATGCCGATGTGTCGCAATCGGCCGAGTGGACGTTGGAGTTCGAGTGAGCGTGGGCGTTTGGTATACTTCATCACAGACAGCAGCTATGAGGAGGTAAGCCCATGGAACTGCCCATAGAAGTCGACCGGGAGCAACTTGCGACGTTCTGCCGTAAGCACCATCTCATCAAGCTGGCGCTGTTCGGTTCCGTGCTGACAGATCGCTTTGGGCCGGACAGCGATGTGGACGTGCTGTTCGAGTACGACCCCCAACATGTGCCAAGCTTGTTTGACGTAGCAGGGATGGAAGAGGAATTAGGTGAAATCCTCGGACGCAAGGTAGATATGCGCACTCCACGTGACTTGAGCCGGCATTTCCGCGACGAGGTCGTGCGAACAGCGCGGGTCGAGTATGCTGCCTGATCCGGACCGCAACCGCATTCAGCACATGCTGGATGCAGCCGCTCAGGAGAAAAACAATGATTATGAAGACAACGACGATATTGCTCTTCGCGTTTTCGATGGCCTTTCTGGCCTTGGCGGGCGAAGAGGCTGGTGAAGAGACCGCGGAACCGAGACTGCCCGAGCCGGATGAGGACGGGTTCATCGCGATGTTCAACGGGGAGGACCTGACCGGTTGGGACGGCAAACCCGGGGGCTGGTGGGTCGAGGATGGGGCGATCACGTCACAGAGCACCGAGGAAAACCCCTGCCTCCAACATCATTATCTGTTCTGGACGCCCGCTGAACCGGCGGATTTTGTGATGCGGTTCAGCTACCGGCTTGTTGGGGGCAATTCGGGCGTGCAGTTCCGCAGCGAGCGGCGTCCGGAATACGACGTCTGGGGCTACCAGGCGGATAAGGAGGCGGGTGACCAGTGGACGGGGTGCCTGTTTCAGCATGACCGCGGCGGCGTGGTGATGCGCGGGTACCGCGCGGTGATCGCGGCGAACGGGGAGCGTTTCGAGGAGCAGTTCGCCTGCCCCGATGCGCTCCAGGCGCTTGTCAAGCCCGAAGACTGGAACGACTACGAGATCCGCGCCGAAGGACCACAGATTACGTTGCACATCAACGGTGAGCTCATGTGCGAGGTGGTCGATAACGACGCGGTAATGGCGCGCAGCAAAGGCGTGATTGCCCTGCAAATGCACCCAGGACCGCCCATGAAAGTGCAGTTCAAGGATCTGCGCATCAAGATGCTCGAGAAGTAGCGCAGGCGTCTTGCCTGCATCTCGCTACCCTTCCGCAGGCGTTTCTTCACCGGCCGGGGTTTCGGGTTCTTCGGCTTCTTCCGTTTCTTCTTCGCCGGTTTCGGAGGGTTCCTCTTCGTCTTCCGGTTCGGGGGGCAGCGTGAGCATGTAATCCACCACACTGAACATGAATATGCGCGGATCGGTGTCAGTGGCGCCGTCCAGTGCGCCCCAATGCACTGCATAGGTGCCCGGTTCGAGCGGGCCGGGCAGCTCGATTTGGCGCAGCAGTCCTTCGGGCTCATCGACCGCGCTCAGCCGGGCTGGAATGGTCCGGGTGCGTGCCAGCACGGCCGCTTCCTCGAGGTCTCCCCCGGGCAAAGGCGTAAACAGCTCAGTCAATTCCAAGCGGCAGAACCGCACTTCCCAATCCGTAATCTTGTAGCAGAGAATCACGGGAGCCGTGGCCGTGGTCTCGATTTCGGGCCATCGGCGGGTGGCGTAGACCCTGCGGCGCTCTCTCGTGACGAATTCCTCGGGCACAATCCGCGTGGTCTCCCGGTATCGAAAGTTTTCGTACAGGTATACGCCTTTGTCGCGCGGAAGCTCCCAGAGCGACACCGTTTGCGCGTTGATTTCCCGGGGCGCTTCGGCCGTGAGCTCGAGAATGCCCGGCGTATAGCCGGTCTTCATGAACTGCAGCACCACATGCCCCGGATCATACGGGACGCGGTACTCGCCCAGGCCATCCGTGAGAGCCTGGTAGGAAGTGCCCTCGACCTGGACGGCCACGCCAGGAAGCGCTTCGCCCCTGATATTGACGACCTTGCCTGAGATGAGGCTGCGATCGCACCCCGCAAGCGCGGCAAGGCATATCGCCGCGAGAATAAGCCGTTTCATACCACCTCCGAGTAGTGCAGACGCCTCCATTATAGAAGAAGATGCCCCAACGGCTCCACGAGTTCCACGGCGGGGGCTCATCGCGGGCCCTGGGGCGCGGCATGTGTGCGTTATTGCATCTTTGACGAGCTGTGCGCCGCGTTTACAAGGCATTGCGCAGAAAGTCGGCGCTGATTCTCGCGCTCTCGAGTGAGTCTTCGGCGCAGGTGTCCTGTTCGACGATAAACCATGTTGTCCCGGCGGCTTTCCCCGCCTCGAAAATGGGCGGCCACTCGATGATCCCCTGCCCGACTTCCGCAAATGTGTGGGGCGTGCCGGCGGTCATGTCTTTGATGTGCAGCATGGGGCAGCGCCCGGCATACTGATTGATGACGGTTACGGGAAACAGGCCCGCATCGGCAAGCCAATAGGCATCGAGCTGGGCCTGGAGATGGTCCGGGCTGGCGGCATCCATCATGAGGTCATAGGCATACGCGCCGTCGAGCGGGATGAACTCATGCGCGTGATTGTGGTAGCAAAGCTGAATGCCCGCCTCGCGCAGTGCCGCCCCGGCCGCGTCCAACGCCTTGCCCGCGCCCACCCAGTCATCGCGCAGGCCGCCGCCCTCGAAATGAACGCCCGTGGCCACATAGGTCACACCGAGCGCCCTGGCAGTCTCGATCACGGTGTCCGGCCGCTCGATGGTGTCTTGGTAACCCACATGGGCCGAAATCGGGGTCAAACCGGTGGCGTCCATGAGTTCGCGGGCTTCGGCGGCGGTCCTTCCCGCGAAACCGGCGGTCTCGACAAAATCGTAACCCATGGCTTTTACCTGTTTGAGGGTTTCAAGAAAATCCTTCTCGAGATAGTCGCGCACGGTGTAGAGCTGCAAAGCCAACGGAGTCGCCATGGTAGCGTGTCCTTTCTGCATGCGTCTGAAACTGCAAGGTTGTTCCTACAAAATTGGTGTTGAAAGTGTCCCTGAACTTTAGGGAAAATGCATGGTGCATCACCGCATCAGCCCAGAATGCGGTCGTTAAGAAACTCGAAGCTGATCCGGCAGCTTTCGAAGACGTCATCATCATGGTCGTCCTGCTCGTAGACGAACCATTCGACCCCCGCCTCATGGGCGGCGGCGAAAGCGGCGTCCCAATCCACCTCACCTTGCCCGAGCGGCACGAAATGCGGGCGCTCCTCGCCATCGACCATCTCGAGATCCTTGCAGTGAATCACCGGGCACCGCCCCGCATATCTCCGCAAGTAGGCGGCGGGATCCGCACCCCCCGCGTGAACCCAGCCCAAATCAAGTTCGGCATACAGGTTCTCGGGGGCGGTTTCCTCGTAGAGGATATCGAGCTTGCACCGGTCGTCGCCGCCGAA
>SLSB01000468.1 GCA_007130675.1 Candidatus Hydrogenedentota bacterium
ACCCAGAGCAGTTCGCCCGCATAGGGCGGCCGCACGATCTCTTTCTTGGGCTTGCCGCGTTTGATCTGGGCGAGGGCTTTGTCGAGACGTTCGCTCGACGCGCCGGGAAGCCCCTCGAGAGCCGCCACGCCGTCGTGGGCGACGTTCACCGCAGCTGGTTCGGTTAGCAGCGGCAACAGCCATCGTTCCAACTCGTTTTCGAGAATGCCCCCGAGAATGAAGTCTTCCGGTGGCGCTTCTCCCCCGCTCTTGAGCAACCGGAGCATTTGCCGCGACTGCTCGGAAAAGGCTCTCCATCCCGGCAGCCATGCATCCAAAGCTTTGGCCACGCGGTCGGAAATTTTCAGGTTCAACAGCAGTCCGTTCTTTTCCGGCGCCATCTCGACTTCGCCTTGGTGAAGGGCCTCGATCCCCCGCCTGATTGAGGCGCAATACATGGTCTCGTCGTGGCTGCACTGTCCCCCTTCGACTCCGATCATCACAACGGCCTCGTTTGCCTCGCGAAGGTAACCCAGCATTAACGAGACGCTGCCGCCTCGAGGGAGGACCCGAAAGGCGTGTTGCAGGACGGCTTCCCACACCCGAACCAGAACGGTTCGCGTCATGAGCAGGGGCGGAATGGCGGTTTCGCTGAAAAAAATGACTTCGATGGCGCGTTCGGCGGCTTCGGCTGCGTGTACAGCGATTGCCTCCTCGATGGTGCGCCGAAGATCGCCCGGTTCGGGTTTCTGTTCGCCCCCATCGAGCAGGATGAGGTACCGCTCCGTTTCTTCGAGGGCCTCGGCAATCGCGGGAGCGGGGTCCGAGCCACTATCGAGCGCTCGGGCACAGGCTTTCACGGCATGTTCGAGTTTCTGGAGACCTTCCAGCAAGGGCATGACGCGCGCATCCGATTCATCCGGCTCGCGCATGCCCTTCAGCCGCATATCGAGCCCCGAAGGACTCCGCTGGATGCGTCCTCCGCGTGTCGCGACGGTCCAGCGCACGCACAGCGTGTCGAGCGCGAGCGGAAACAGTCCGCCCACACGCAGCCGCTTCGGGAACGCGCCCGGTCCGTCGAAATTGAGGGCAATGCGCGGGAGATCATCCTCGTCCAACAGCTCGGCCAGCAGGACGGCATCTTCGTAGAGTTCGGCATTTTCGATAAGGGTCGAGACACACGCCAGCACCTGGTCCGGATCGAAGACACACGGTTGCGCGGATTCTGCCGTGATCGCGCACCGCTCGTTCTCGAGGGTCGGGGCATGCTGTTTCAACCATGGTCCTGGATCGCCCGTTTTGTATTCGGGCGGCCGGAAGATATCGAGGAAACGCTTCATTGCATCGAGGATGGATAAAAGTTCGGCGGTGGCTTCCGCCGGATCATGTGCGCCCCGCGCGCATGCGGCGAGACGTTCGCGGATCTGCGCAACGGCAGGTTCGATGGTTTTGGCTAGTGCATCCATGGTGGTGTCCAGTGTACGCAGCGCGGGGGGCCGTTGCCAAGTCCCGGACCGCCGGGTAAGCGATGGTGAAGCCGGCGCCACCGCCAAGCCGCTCACGCGCTGTGGTTGCCGGATTTCAGCGCCAACGGCGCGGCAATATATCAGCCCGGGGCAAGGAACGCGCTTGCGCGTGACGCCGCCCCGGGATCAACGCCCCCCTCCCGCAGCGCTGAAAGCGCGACCCATATCAAGGCGAACCTGAACTGGAATGGAGAGTTCTCATCAAAGACGACTGAGATATGCGTTCCCCCTGTAGCGTCCGGCCTTGTGCCGGACGTCCGATCCGTGACGTCCGATCCGCCAAACATCCGGCACAAGGCCGGACGCTACATTTCCGCGCCGTTGGCGCTCCGGAAGGCGGCGGGATTGAGACACAGCAGATACCCAGCCGGCGCTCGGCGTTGCCGGACACGCCATTGTTTTTGCATGGAGCGCGCCAAAGGCTTAGAGTATCGAGGCATGTAGCAGCAGCATATCCACGCGGAGGGAGTGACCATGGAAATCTACGGGAAGAAATACACGACGAAAGAACTGCGCAAGCGCGTCGGCAACATGGACCAGATCGCGGGCGTTCGGACCGTGCAACTCGATGACGGCAATGAACGGCCGGCACGCGCGGCCATCATCCACACGGGCACGGGACTCGAATTGACCGTCTTGCTCGACCGGTGCCTGGATATCTCGGCTGCGTCGTTCAACGGCAAGGCCATGGGCTGGCGCTCGACCACCGGCGATGTCGCACCGCAGTATTTCGAGCCCGAATGGTTGCGGTGGCTGCGCAGTTATTTCGGGGGCCTTGTCACCACCTGCGGGTTAATGAACGTCGGCGCGCCGGATGAACAGAGCGCTCTGCTGGGAACCGGCCTCCACGGCCGTATCGGAAACACGCCAGCAAAGAACATTAAGGTTACCCAGGAATGGCAGGGCAATGATTATGTGCTCAGCGTCTCGGGAACCATGCGCGAGACCGCCGTGTTTGGGGAAAACCTGACGCTGACCCGCACCGTATCCACCAAACTCGGCGAGAAACGCTTCTGGATGCACGATGTCGTGACCAACGAAGGGTTCAAACCGGCAAAATACATGTTGCTGTATCATTGCAACATCGGTTGGCCGGCGGTGGACAAGGGTTCAGAGATTCTTTCGCCGAGCAAGCAGGTCGCGCCGCGCGACGCCGTGGCCGAAGACGGCAAGGAAAACTGGAATAAGCTCGATCCTCCCATCCACGGCTACCAGGAGAAGGTCTATTACCACGACATGGCCACGGATGCCCGCGGCAACGTCACCGCCGCCATTGTCAACAGCGGATTCAGGGGTAAAGGCGAAGGGTTCGGCGTCTACCTCAAGTACAACAAGAAAGAACTGCCCCGCTTCGTCGAATGGAAGCAAATGGGCGAACAGGACTACGTGGTCGGGTTTGAACCGTGCAATTGCGGCGTCGAAGGCCGCGCGGTCGACGAAAAAATGGGGTTCCTTCACTCGCTGCGGCCGGGACAGAGCCAGGAAGTCCACCTCGAGTTTGGCGCCCTGACCGATGCCAAGGAAGTCGCCGCCCTGCGCAAAGCCTGCGGCCGCGTCAATACTGAAATCGTGGACAGTTACAAAAGGTTTGTGAAGAAACCCCGGTAGGTGATTGCTGCGTCAATGCGTGAAATCGCCGGAAGTGAAGAACAACATCCGCAGATGGCGCAGATTGACGCAGATTTGGAATGCTGTACGAACATAATTCGCGGTTGGGGTGTATTATCCCCAGCGGTAGTGTGTGGGAAGGCTGATCGGTCTCAAGAGTGGCGCGGCCGGGAAACCACACCCCAGCGGAGAACAGAAAGATGACGAGAAAGAGAATATGGAGCATGGCCATATTCGTAATGCTCGCGGCCATTGCCGCTAATCTATTGCCTGAGGCATATGGAACAGTGGTACGCGCTTTGTGCGCTGGCGCGGCAGCCGGAATTGTCTCATTCTTGTTCTTATTGCCAATTCGAATAAGAGTAACACGGTCAGACCACGCCACAGCGGAGAACAAAAGGATCACGATAAAGAGAATATGGAGCATGGCCATATTCGTAATGCTCGCGGCCATTGCCGCTAATCTATTGCCTGAGGCATATGGAACAGTGGTGCGCGCCTTGTGCGCCGGGGCGGCAGCTGGAATTGTTGCTTTCTTGTTCGCATTGCCCTCGTTCCCAATCCGAGTAAAGGTGCAACGCAGTCACGAATAGCCCTTGGAAATCCGGGAAATTCAGGGACGGACTCCCATTTTTCCTGCAAATTGTACACAGCAGTGATGCTTTATGGCCCCTCCCGTCACCCCTGCGAACGCAGGGGTCCAGTCCGGGTACGAGTGCATGGTAACGCACGCCGCAAGGCCTCTGGATTCCTGCGTGCGCAGGAATGACGATAAGAAAACCAAGGCGGGCTACAGGTCTTCTGCAAAACGCAGGGAAGAGGGTCTTCTTTTTACGCGCAACGCAGAGGTAAGAGAGTGACATCCGCAGATGACGCAGATTGCCGCAGATTTTTGAACACCGGAAGGAAACGCCACGGGGGTTCGCGGCAGATCTTCTGCGCGGACCTTTCTGCGTCCTCGGCGTCCCTGCGTTGGAATGCTCTTGATTGAGCCGTACAAAGCTCGAGGCCGGGACGGCCATGCTGCGACAAGCCAATCATGAGCAAGATGCTCATGCCACCTCTGGGTGGCAACGCCTGACGAGGCGGGAAACCATGCCACAATGGGGGCTTTGGAGTGCGGTGGCTTGCCACCGCTTTAGTAGCGCCCGGCTCGTGGACCGCACCCCATGGGATTCTGTGCACGTCCAGTCGAACCGGTTCAGTTGCTGCATTGTGGAATGCGTCCTTCCAGAAAAGCGGAGGCAAGCCACCGCACTCCAAAGACGTGGCCATCTGCCGCGTGCACGCCGTCACCGCAGCGGCACACGGTCTACCCATGGATGTGG
>SLSB01000417.1 GCA_007130675.1 Candidatus Hydrogenedentota bacterium
CATGGCATTAACGCCTGCTGGAGCCGTCGCGCTTGCGCCTGAACCGTCGCCACCCGTTCCGCATCACGCCGGACCAACGTTCCCTGGATACGCTCGAATTCACCCTCCACCCGGCCCGCAAGGGCCTCGAGCATTTCGCGGGTCACTGCGTCTTGCGTTTCGAGCGTCTCAAGCAGGGTTTCAAATTGCCCGGCGATGGCGGTTCGGCCTCTTTCAACTGCCTGATAGACCGTATCAGGTGCGATTCCCCGGAGTGCCCGGTCCTCGATGCGCTCCAAAGGTGACCCAAGGTCCTCGACACATAACGAAAGCCTTTTCATGAGTTTATCGAGCTTCGCCGTCTTTAGAACACATTGAGCACGCGGAAAGACCACGGGCATGGGTTGTCCAAACCGTTCGAATACCCCCTTAAGTTGTCCCCAATAGGTAACTTCTGACGGGCCGCCCACGTAGGCCGCCGCGCCAAACAACCGTTGCTGAACCACCGGCCGCAGGGCAACATTCGCGCTGAAACGCTCCGGGCTCCGTTCAAGGAGGCCCTGCATCTCGTTGCGCGACAATGTCATAGCCTCCTCAGGCAGATGAAACTGGTTCTCACGAAACAGCACCTTGCGCCTGCGGCCCTCGACCTCAAGAAAAAAGCTGCACTCATCCTCGGATTTGGTGATTTGGGGAGAAAAACCAAGGCCTGAGAGGGCGGTGCCGGCAACGTTGAGACGGCGAACCGTTTCCAGGGGCTCCCGAATCTCTTCACGCATTACCTCGGCCTGAATCGCGCGCGCCTCCGGCAGATGCGGGGCAAACAGAACCAACGGGGTGTCTCGGAACATCCGGGCCAATAGCCGAACGCTCCACTCGCAAAGCGACCCAGAAACCGAAGCGGATTCGTGCAGAAACGAAGCTATCTCTTCTGTTTGCTCAGACTTGCGCACTTCCCGCATCGCGCAGTCAATAGCTTCATGGACCCACGCCTCGAGCGGTACCCGGTACATCGGCAACCCGGCCACATCGCTGTCGGGCGCATAGGTCAGCGTGTAGGGCTCCTCTTTCTTAGTCAGGAAGTGCGCGGTAGCGGCTTCCTCGAAGTCATGGTCCTCGCTGGCCGCCCAGAAAATCGGGATACATCGCCTTCTCGTGTGCTCTTCGATTCTTCTTGCCAGCTTTATGGCCGTAAGTGCTTTGTAAGCGGTGTACATCGGCCCCGTGAACAGTGCAGGCTGCTGACCGGTGACTACTGTCAGCTCGGTACCTTCGAACGCCCCCCCCGACCCGATCTTCTCGTTGTACGCCCGCATTTCGCGCACAAGGCAAGGCCGCCACGGAGAAGGTTCAGGAAGGTGTTCAAGCAACTTCGAGAGCGGCCGGGCATAGAACGGCATTAAATCTTCCGATTCGCTCAGATAATCGCGAACCAGGTCCCGCAAACCTTCACTCCTTCCGGCCGATGGCGATCATGCGGGGCGACGCGGCATCCAGCCCAATCCCCGAATAATCACCATACAGCGCTTCGACACGCAGCCCGCCAGCACGAAGCAGGCTTTCAAATTCACGCGGACTATACAGCCGAACAGATTCTTCGACTACACGCACCGTATCCCCATCGTGAGTAACCGTCGTGCGCTTATTCAGACGAATCCGCGCCTCATCGAACCAGCGCTGTTCCTGGATGTCCCACAGGTCATGATGCCGGGTACTCTCTGGAATCAAATTGGTGATAGCGCTTTCTTTGTTCACGTAGTCGATGAAGAAGCGGCCGCCCGGTTTCAGTGCCCCGGCCAAGCCTAAGACTACCTTGAGATTGTCTTCGGCGTCAATGAAATAACCAAACGATGTGAAGAAGTTCGCGATGGCATCGAAACAGCTGTCAAAGGGAATGGCCCGCATATCCGCGCGCACCAAAGCGCAACCGTGGCCCAGCATCCCGCGGGCCTCACGCAGCAAGTCCATCGAGTAATCCAAGCCTGTCAGGCGAGCGCAGAATGCCTCTAAGTGGTTCATATGCCGGCCATTACCGCAGCACAGGTCCAGCACGCGCTCGGAACCGGTAAGCTCGAGTTCTTGTGCCGCAAACACGGCCTCGGGCCGGGCCGCCTCGACGCTCCGGTGGGCATAGAGTATGGGGTACAGGGCATCGAACGCGCGGGCATACCAGTCCGGGGCGATATCGCGATGCTCCTCGTGCATGGATTACGGCCCGCTTACGTCCGTGTCGCCGATACGGTGAATCTTGAGGATATTCGTGCGCCCAGCCGCCATCAATGGCGTTCCGGCAACGATGATGACGATGTCGCCGTCATTTGAGACCTGCTCGCGCGTAAGGGTCTCATCCACCTGCAGCACCATATCGTTCAGGTTGTCCGTGGTCGTCCCCACCAGCGAACGGACACCCCAGTACATTGCGCACCGCCGACAGGTGGCCTCACTCAACGTTATGGCAATCAATGGAATGCGCGGCCGGAACCGCGAAATCATCCGTGCGCTGTAGCCCGACATGGTAAAGCACGCAATACATGACGCCCGAACGTCGTCCGCGGTATGACTCGCCGCCTGCCCGATGGCATGGGCGAACGTAATCTCGGTGTCGGGCACACCATAGGGCCGGGCAGGTTCCTCACGCGGCTTCGTCGCAAGAACCTCATCCGTGCGCGCTGCAATGCGGGCCATAGTGGCAGCGCTGCCTGCGGGAAAGCGGCCGACCGCCGTCTCGCCACTGAGCATCACCGCATCCGTGCCGTCGTGGATGGCGTTGGCAATATCGGCCACCTCGGCTCGCGTCGGGCGCGGATTAGACATCATCGACTCGAGCATCTGCGTGGCGGTTATCACCGGGATGCCACGGTGGTTGCATTTGCGAATCACTTCTTTCTGAATTTGGGGAACCTCGTCGAGGTTCATCTCGACGCCGAGGTCGCCCCGCGCGACCATCGCCGCATCCGTAACCGCGAGAATCTCATCGATCCTGGAAACCGCTTCCGGACGCTCGATCTTCGCCACTACCGGAACATCATGCCCATGCGAGCCGATGCGCTCCTTGAGCAGGGTGATATCGCGGGCAGACCGCACGAAGGAAAGCGCGATATAGTCCACTCCCAATTCCAAGGCAAACTCTAAGTCCTCGATGTCTTTGGGCGTCAGCGTGGGCGAGCTCACATCAACGCCAGGAAGGTTCACCCCTTTATGCTCACCCAGCTCACCGCCGTGCACCACCGTGCAGAACACATCCGGCGGCACCACCTCGACCGCGCGCAGCTCGAGCAGGCCATCGGCAAGCAAGAGTCGGTCGCCCGGATGCACATCGTGGGGCAGCGACTCATAGGTCGTAGACACACACTCGGAATCTCCCGGCACCTCGCGCGTGGTGATGCAAAAGGAGGCGCCCGATTCCAAATGGACGGGCCCGCCGCCGCTCAGTGGCCCCGTGCGGATCTTCGGCCCCTGCAAATCCCCCATGATGGCCACGGTCTTGCCCGTGTCGCGGCTGGCGTCGCGCACCTGCTCGAACATGCGGCGATGAACGTCATGCGTGCCATGAGAGAAGTTCAGACGCGCCACGTCCATTCCCTCGCAGATCAGGCTGCGAATAGCGTCATAGTCTTCCGAACTGGGACCCAGTGTACAGACAACTTTTGTGCGCCGCATGATAAGCTCAGGCCTTTCTCTCAGTGAACGCCTCGTAAATAGCGCGTACCGCTGCCTCCAAATCGTTTTCCTCGACCCCAACAATGATATTGTTCTCGGACGAACCCTGGTCGATCACGCGGATATTCACGCCTGCTCCCGAGAGCGCGCCCATGAGTTTGGCTGCCATGCCGATATGACCG
This sequence comes from Candidatus Hydrogenedentota bacterium, assembly GCA_007130675.1. Lineage (GTDB taxonomy): Bacteria > Hydrogenedentota > Hydrogenedentia > Hydrogenedentales > SLHB01 > UBA2224. The sequence continues at coordinate 3,822 of SLSB01000417.1, forward strand.
ACCATCCCCTGGCCGACGGTAGCGATAAGGGCAAGCCCAGGGCAAAGCTCGACCCGGTCAGGCTCGCAGTTTCGTTCGATGGCTTTCAACACAGCCGGACCGTGATTGCCCAAAGCGTCATCACTGACGATTACCGACACCGTGTCGATGCTCGATGGCATGTGCTCGAAGCTGACGCCGAATTCCTCGAGAATGGTCAGCACGCGCCGCCCAAATCCAAGTTCCCGGTTCATCAGCGCTTTTTCGATGGTGATCATCGAGAAACCCTTGCGCCCGGCAATACCGCATACGGGCTCGGTGCTTTCCCGTCGCGCCACAATCATGGTTCCCGGAGCGTCCGGCTCATTCGTGTTGCGAATGTTGATCGGGATACCCGTCTCGCGCACCGGGAAAATCGCCTCGTCGTGCAACACCTTCGCCCCCATGTACGAGAGCTCGCGCAACTCCTGATAGGTCAATTCCTCGATGCGCCGCACGCCCGGCACGATATGGGGATCCGTCATCCGGAATCCGTTCACGTCGGTCCAGTTTTCGTATAGTGACGAGTTGCTGGCCCTGGCCACGATCGCCCCGGTAACGTCGCTCCCGCCGCGCGAAAACGTCTTGATGCGCCCGTCCGGCATGACGCCATAAAACCCCGGCACCACAAACAGGCCGTCTCCAGACAGGCGCTCTCCCAAGGCAATGTAGGTCTTCGGATCCAGGTGGCCTTCCTCATCAAAGTATATGCACTCCGCGGGATCGACAAATGCCGCACCCAAAAGCTGCGCCATCAAAAGACCATTGAGATATTCGCCACGCGAGGCCATGTAATCGGGCTCGGTATGGCGGGCGCCCTCCGCCGAAATCTCGTCCATGTGCATCTGCACATCAAAGTCCACCCCTAGCGCACCAGCCAGTACCCCGAAACGCTCGGCGATCATGTCGCGCGGCTGCGAAGCGTCTAAACCTGTTTCGGCAAGCTCGTGCCAGGCATACAGCAAGTCCGTAATCTTCTTGTCGCTGTCACAACGCTTGCCCGGCGCCGAAGGCACGATAAAACGGCGCAACGGCTCGCCCTTGATAATCGCCTCGGCACGACGCACACACGCCGCATCCGCCAGCGACGATCCCCCGAATTTACAGGTAACGGGTCCCATGATCACTACTGTTGCTCCTGTCCCGCGTTATAAATTTTGGTCGCAGATGCCCGTATGGCCTGCTGCCGCCGTCAGGAAACGCCACACCGGCGGCAGAATCCACTGTACTCCAGCAGGGCTCCTCCGCCCACGGTTACAAAATGGATGAGAGCCACCTTTGGATATCGTTGTACGTCACAAACAGCAGCAGACTGATGATGATCACCAATCCCACTTGCTGGATACGCTCTTGGGCCTTCTCCGGAAGGGGCTTTCTACGGATCCCCTCCCACGTCAGCATCATAAACATGCCCCCATCCAATACAGGCAAAGGAAGCAGATTAAACACGCAAAGGTTCACGCTGATGAAGGCGGTGATTCTCAGCAGCCACATGATTCCAAGACTGGCAGCCGTAGTCGTGACCTGGAAGATGAGCACCGGCCCCCCCAAATCGGTCGGGCGCACCGTGCCAGTGAAAAGCATGGCCACGGTTTCCACAGTGCGCGACAACGCTTTGTAGCCCTGACGAAAAGCCTCAGGCACCACCCGGCGCGCCGGAACCCGGTGAAACACCGTCTTCTCGCCCCAGATAATCCCAATGGCACCGCTAGCCTGCGGAGTCACTTCGACCGCCATGGTCTCGCCGCGCTGCACCAGCCCAAAGAGCCGCGGCTGCCGCTCGACCTTCAGCGTAAGCGCCTCACCTATACTGGTGCGTTCCGCGTCGCGCAACGTCTGGGAAGTCGCGCGAACGCCGTTCACCTCGAGCACAACGTCGCCGCGCCGCAACCCCGTTTCTTCCCGCACCTCATCCGACACATGCCCGATGGTGGGCGCTCTGTCTTGCACCTCCTCGTCTTCGCTATACAAAGACGGCACAAAAACGATGCCTTCGAGCCGGCCAATACGCGCCGGGCTGAGAGCAACCTCAAACATCTCACCCGCACGCTCGACATCGATCGTAAGCGTCTCCTCGGGAACCATTTCTTCCACCAGCCGCGTAAATGTCGCATTATCAATAATTTGACCATTGGCACGCCGGATAATGTCTCCCGACTCGAGCCCTGCTGCCGCGGCGGGGAGACCAGGCAAGACGTCGTGTATCAACGCGGTTCGGAAGGGGCCTATGCCAAACTGCGCATGCTCGCCGTCCCCGATGATCTCAGGTTCTACCAGCGAAAGATAGCGCACGGTCTGGGCTTCGTCGACTGGGCGCTCGATGACCACCTCGAGATCTCTGCCCGCACCCAGAATCGCCGAGAAACTGACGTCCGTGAAATTGTCCATGGCCTCGCCGTTGATCGACACGAGCCAGTCGCCGGTAGCCCAACCCCGGGCATCGGGTTCCCTGTTGGCGGCTGCAGCATGCTCTTCTGCGATGCGATACAACGGCGCGGTAGCCGCGGGAGACCCCGGCTGCACGAATCCGATTCGCGCGGTCACCTCGGTCTCCGGCACCTCCGACCCAACCCCCACCACAATGCCGTACAGCAACACCCCGAGCATGAGGTTCATGAGTGGGCCCGCCACAATGACGATCATGCGCTGCCACACCGGTTTGTTGTTGAACCACCGCTCCGGAGGCACACCTCCGTATTGCTTCTCGCGTTCCTCCTCGCTGAGGGGCGTGTCTTCCTGACCGGCCATCTTGACGTAACCGCCTATGGGCAAAGCCCCTACGCAGTAGTCTGTCTCGCCGAGCTTGATACCGAACAACCGGGGCGGCATGCCCAAACTGAACCGGTCCACATAAATATTGCACGCTTTCGCCGCCAGGAAATGCCCCATTTCGTGAAAAAAAATGAGTACGCCCAGCACGACGATAAACACAAATACACTAAAAAGCATAGCTTTTTGCTCCGTACCTTCGCCCAGCCGAAACCTCACCGGCCGGTGCGTTCACACCCTATTGTAAATCAAACAGGGGGGGACAGTTCCATATTCGCCCAAGGCGCGCCATGCGCCTTCATCTTGCCGGCAGCCCGCGCGCGATGGACTGCTCAGCCAGCGCGCGCGCGCGAAAATCGGCATCCATCACCGATTCCAGGGTTACCTCGGTGTCCGTGGGCGAGGTGCTCATGACCTCTTCGACAAGCGTAGCAATGCCGGGGAATGTGATTCGGTTGTCGCAGAAGGCCTGCACGGCGATCTCATTGGCGGCGTTCAACACGGCGGGGGCTGTGCCGCCCGCTCGAGCCGCGTCGAGTGCAAGCCGCAAACACGGAAACTCGCTGAAATCGGGCTTTGCAAACGAAAGCCTGTCGATTTCCTCGAGATTCAACCGGCTCATGGGATTCTCTACCCGCAGGGGCCACGTGAGCGCAAACAGAATCGGGAACTTCATGTCCGTTGGGCCCATTTGCGCCAGAATGCTCCCGTCGGTGAATTCCACAAGGCTGTGGATGATGCTCTGCGGATGTATGATCACCCTGATCTTGTCCACGGGCATATCAAACAGCCACATGGCCTCGATCACCTCGAGCCCCTTGTTCATCAAGGTCGCCGAATCAACGCTGATCTTCTTGCCCATATCCCACGTGGGATGATTGGCCGCCTCCTCGGGCGTCACATTGAGACGAACCTCGGTAGGTTTGCCGTAGAAAGGGCCGCCAGAGGCCGTCAAGTGAATGCAGTGAACATCGTTGCTTGAATGTCCCTCGAGGCATTGGAAAATCGCGTTGTGTTCGCTGTCGACCGGCAGAACCTGGACCCCTTTCGTGCGTGCGGCCTGCATGATGAGCGGCCCGGCAATGACCAACGGCTCCTTGTTTGCCAATGCAATTCGGTTCCCCGCATCGATCGCACGCAGAACCGGCTTGAGTCCCGCGGCTCCCACCACTGCGCACAACGCAGCATCCACAGGAATCGAAGCAATCGCATCGAGCGCGCCAGAGCCCGTGTGAACCTCTACAGGAACGTCAGGGGGCTGAAACCGCGCGGCGGCCGCTTCATCGGCGATGGCCACATGGGATGGCCGAAACTCGAGGATCTGCCGCGCCAGCAACTCGACGTTCGCGTAAGCCCCCAGCGCGACCACGTCGAACATGTCCGGATAATGACGCACAACATCGAGTGCGCTCCGGCCGATCGAGCCTGTCGAACCCAGAATGGAAAGGCGTAATGCCACGGTCATGGTCCTGCTGCATGCGGTTTGGCGCCCGATGAGTTACGCCCGCGCGATGCTTATTGTTCGTCTCCGTTGCTATAACGTCCCAGAATGCGTGAGAGCGTATGGCGGCTCCTGTGACGTTTGTAGAGAAGCTTCTTGATGGCCGATTCCGAGCCCATCTTGAGCACCCGGCGCGCGAACCGCCTCGCCACCCGCATGCGGATATTCGCCACCTCGGCGCGAACCATCGGAATCGACACGGCCGACATGCTGAGCGAGTCAACGCCCAGACCGAGCAGAATCTCAGTGAATACCGGGTCGCCAGCCATCTCCCCGCACAACCCACAAGGAATGCGGGCCGATTTCGCCGCACGAACAACCTGGCGGATCATGCGCAGAATCGCAGGATGAGCAGGCTCGTACATGTGCGCGATCTTCTCGTTGGCACGGTCCACCGCCAGCCCGTATTGGATGAGGTCGTTGGTGCCAATGCTGAAGAAATCGCATTCCGCCGCAAGCAGGTCCGCCACAGCCACCGCCGAAGGCACCTCGATCATGCTGCCAATGCGAACATTCGGATCAAAAGGCACCCCGCGCTGCTCGAGATCCGCGCACACCTCCTTGACCATCTTTCGTACCCGCCGCAGTTCTTCCAGACCGCTTACAAGCGGAAACATGATGCTCACATTCCCGTGAACACTTGCCCGGAACATGGCCCGCAACTGCGCCTTGAAAATATCCGGGCGCTCAAGACAGAAACGAATAGCGCGCCAGCCCAATTGTGGGTTGATTTCGTCGGCAAGTTGCAGGTGAGACACAAATTTATCCCCGCCCAGGTCCAGCGTGCGCAAGGTAACGGGCGCTGGCTTCATGGCCGCGGCAACCTCCGCATAGGCATCAAACTGCTCTTCCTCGGACGGCAGAGACGTCCGGTTCATGAACAGGTATTCCGTGCGGTAAAGACCAATGCCCTGCGCCTTTACGGTCTGGCTGTGGACGACCTCGACCGGGAGCTCGATGTTGGCCATCGTGGGAATCTCGAAGCCGTCAAGTGTGATGCTCTCGATCGTCTGCTCGGCGAGCAGAAGTGCCTTTCGGTCCTCCTCTTGTCGCCGTTTTTCCTCGGTATAGCGCGAAAGGGTAAGGTCGGTCGGCCGCAGGATAACATCGCCCCGGCTGCCGTCCACGATCACGGTGTCGCCCGCCAACGCCTGCACGCCCACAGAGCCCAAGCCTACCACCGCGGGAATCTCGAAGGCCCGAGCCAGTATCGCCGTGTGAGACGTCGGCCCGCTTAAATCCGTAATCACCCCGAGCGTATTCTCGAGGTCCATCTTCGCCGTATCCGACGGAGACAAATCATGCGCCACGACAACGCACGGGCGTTCGAGATGCTCGAGGCTTTCCATCTCAGCTTTCAAGAGCCGCCCCTGTATGCGCCGCAAGACGTCGACAACATCCTGATTGCGCTCGCGGAACTGCGTGTCGCCAACCGACTCGAGCAGCTTTGTGTAGCGGACGATGAATTCCTCGATGAGGTACTCAGTGTTCCATCCTTCCTCGCGCAGCCGATCTTCGATCTCCTTGTGGAAGGTGACGTCGTCGAGCATCATCAAGTGCGCTTCAAATATCTCGGCGTGCTTCGGCCCGAGGTCTTGCGAGGTTCTTTCGTGAAGCCGCTGCAAATCGGCCCGCACCCGCTCCATGGCCTCACGAAACCGCTCCAGCTCCGCATCTTTGTCTTCCACCTGGTATTTCGGCACATCGAGGCCGGAAAGCCCAAACGGCAACACCGGGCCAATGGCAATGCCAGGCGAAACCCCTATTCCGCGCAGAGCGATTTCCACTTGTCTAGCTTTCCCCGAAGCCTGCGGCCACTAATTCCCGCACAGCTGTTATGGCTTCTTCAGCATCCGGCCCTTCGGCCGTCACGGTGAGCCGCGTCCCTTGTGCAGCCGCGAGAGTCAACAGTCCCATGATACTCTTGGCGTTCACCCGCTGCCCGTTGACGTTTATCTGCACATCGCTCGCGAATTGGAGCACCGTTTGCACGAGTTTCGCCGCCGGGCGCGCATGCAATCCCATCGAATTCACAATAGCCATCTGTTCAGTCAGTTCCGGCATACTCATCTATCCTGATATGCAAGGGCGGCTCTTTCGGGCGCCCGAGACCCATGACCTCGCACAAGGTCCCAACTCCAGCATTCAGACCTCCGCTGCATTCCTTGCCCAACAGGCCTAAAATACTGCAAAGAAAACAACTAGAATATAGTCGATTGTGCCAAAATATTCAAAGTAATTCCCCCATACATAGCCGTATGCTCAGCATGCGTAAGCGAAAAATCGAGCCGCGCTCACGCAAAGACCGATGCCCACTCTTCCAGCCCGCCACAACACCGCGGAGCAAGAAAGCCTCTTCTGTTGCGCCTGTGATGCGACAGGCAACATCCAAGGTTGTTCACACTGAACCTCGTGGCTGGGACGGCTTGCTCTTGCGGGCTAGGCGCAAACTCATCCCGGCAAGTCGCGGTGGCGCAGGCGCACGTCGTAAGCCATCTCGCGCAACATCGTGGCCAGTTCGAGCGCGACCGCGACCGAACGGTGCTGGCCGCCTGTGCATCCAACCGCGATAGTCAGATACGACTTGGGCTCGGCGGCATACCGCGGCATCAGAAACTTCAGCATACTTTTGACCCGGTCTAGAAACTCGCGGCCATCCGAATTGGCAAGCACGAAGTCGCGCACGTCCGGCTCGGTTCCGGTCAGCGCCCGCAACTCGGCATCATAATAGGGATTAGGCAGAAAACGCACATCAAACACCAAATCCGCCTCGGGCGGAATGCCCCGCTTGAACCCGAACGAAAGCACGGTGGTCACAATCTTCCGCGCCTCCTTGGGCGACACAAACATCGAGGCGATGCGTTCGCGCAGCTCAGCCACCGACGTCGAACTGGTGTCGATCACCAAATCCGCCCGCGAGCGCATCGGCTGCATGATCTCGCGCTCTCGGCGGATGCCCTCTTCGACGCTTCCCGAGGGCGAACAGGGGTGGCGCCGGCGCGTCTCGCTATAGCGCTGCAGAAGCACCTCGCTGGTGCTGTCGAGGTACAGCGTTTCGACGTGAACCCCTCGCTCCTCGACTTCCTGCACGTAACCCGGCAGCAGCGAAAGCCCTTGACCGGCGCGCGCATCCACGCATACTGCCACCTTCCGGCGGGCGGGCTCGTGGGCGCCCCGCACCAGTTCGGCAAACGTGGGCAGCAGCGCGCCCGGCAGGTTATCGACACAATAGTAGCCTAGATCCTCGAGAAATTTTAGCGCCAGCGACTTTCCCGCACCGGACAACCCCGTGACCAGCACGAATCTGCGACTGTCAGGCATCGTTTACGCTCATGAGATTCAGCAGTCTCTGATTAAGCTGCTGTGCCGGGTGGGTGCCAAGTTCCTTAAGGCGGTGGTTGAGCGCCGCCACTTCGACGATGATCGCGATGTTGCGCCCCGGACGCACCGGAATGAGAAGATAGGGAATGCGCGTGCGCAACAGGTCGACATATTCGTCTACAAGCCCCGTACGATCGTACTGGCCTTCCTCATTCCACATCTCCAGTTCGATGACGAGGCTGATGCGTTTCGAATTGCGCACGCAGCCCACCCCGTAGACGCTCTTCACGTCGATAATGCCGACGCCCCGAATCTCCATGTGGTGTTCGATCACCGGCGAGGCCAGCGCAAAAATGATGCCTTCACGCCCGCGCCGCAGAGTCACCACATCATCCGCCACCATCCGGTGGCCGCGCTCGACCAGTTCGAGGGCCGTTTCGCTTTTGCCAATGCCGGGCGCCCCGGTAATCAGTATGCCTACGCCATAACAGTCAATGGCGGTGCCGTGCGCCACCGTCTCCGGCGAAAACTCTTCGGCGAGAAAGAGAATAATGCTGCTGATCACCTCATCCGTACTGCGCCGCGACCGCAACACCGGGATCCCCCGCCGATTGCACATGTCGAGGAAAATATTGCGAGGGCGCAAGTTCCGCGAGAGCACAAACACCGGAATCTCGAATGCGAACATGGCCTCGAGGCGGTGCATCAACTCGGAGGTCGAGAGTTGTTCCATGAAATGGATTTCGGTGTTCCCCAGGATCTGCACGCGGTCGTTGGCAAAATACTCCAGGTATCCGCTTAAGGCCAGCCCCGGCCGGTTAATGTCGGAAATGAACACCGGGCGGCCGACGCCCTGAAAGCCCCCGATCACCTCGAATTCGAGATGCTCGGTGAGCTGATCCAGCAGCCGGGCAACAGCAATACTCTCTTTCCGGTTGACCGGCAGGCTCTTGGTGTCCATTCTCCCTCCGCGTGGATGCGAAACGCCGGGCGCGATTAGAACTGCGGCTCGATCAGCCCGAATGTCCCGTCATTGCGCGCATACATGACATTGACCTGCTGTGTCTCGACGTTGGAAAATACAATAAACGGCTCTTCGGCCAATTCCAGTTGCATCGAGGCTTCCTCGATATCCATGGGCTTCATGGGAAGCTTCTCGCGCCGGATCACACGGTGCTGCGAGGCGGTCTCGAACGTGGGCTCGGGCTCTTCCTCAACGTCCCCGGATTCGAACACCTCATCCGCAAAGGCCAGGGTGTCTTCACCCTTGCGCGGCGTGTAACGATTGATCCGATCTTTATACTTTCGTATCTGTCTCTCGAGCTTTTCCACCACGGCATCGACCGACGTATACATGTCCGGCGAAGACTCTTTGCCGTGGATGCGAATGCCGTTCGCGTGAAGCGTCACTTCTGCCACATGACGATGTTTCTCGACACTGAGAACGACGTTGGCGTCGATGACCCGGTCGAAATGCACGCGGATCTTTTCGAGACGTGTTGTCACATGACCCTTGAGCGCATCGGTCAGTTCCATATGGCGGGCCGAAATCTCTAGTTGCATAATCCCTTGATCCTCCAGTACTTAGAAAGCGGTCTGGCTGCCTGTGATCCTACCACCCCGGCCCATGACCTGTCAATTGGACACTCGAGCAGACGCCGGTACCGACATCGCCCATTCTGATTGCGTGCACTGCTCTCACTGTGTGTTACCAAAGCCATCATCGCCACCACTTCAGCTCCAAGGCCGTTCCTCCCGGCGACACAATATCGAGACCAAAACGAAACTCGCCAGGAACTTTCGAAACCTTGACCAGAATCGTATTGCGCCCCTGCCGAAGCAGCACTTCGGCCTCGCGTTCCGCAAATTCCTTGTGGGGAAGATGTATTGTCTCTTCGAACACGGGCTTTCCGTTCAGCCATACCTTGGTGGCATCTTGTATTCGGAGCCGCAACACCGCTTTCTGGCGCATATCGCATCCCGCTTCAGCGTACGCATATGCGGTGCCATAGTCAAAGCGGGGGTAATACTCGTAGACGGGCGTGAGAGCTGCCTGCAGGTCCACCACGTGGTCCTCGCCCGCCAGCGTGTACCAGTCCCGCCATTCGATTGGCTTGTACCATCCCGGAAATACCGCGCCAAAATCAATCTCGCACTCGGGCGGGTAAGCGTGGTTGTGGCCAGCATCTCCCCAATTCGGAAACATGCCCAGCACCTTCCAGCGGCGAACGCCGGTGGCACGCTCGCGCAGCAGCCAGTCGCGCGCCTGGCGCTGCAACTGCGCCGGTTGCGAGGAAGGCACACTGCGCCGCACGAAGTGCCGAACCATGTTGACCAACAGGCGGTCCGCCACTGGGTCCGCTCCGAGGTGTTCAAGAATCCGCAGATGCGTGAAGACCAGCCGCCCGGCCCCCAGCCGCCGTACGAGAATATCGTTTCCCCACCAGGCCGAGGCGTCTGTCATGTAGTGCCCCGCCGCGATCGGCGCGGTATCCAGACTGCCGCAGATGTCTTCGTCGGTCGGCTCGACGAATGTCTTGGCCGGCACAACATTGCGGTACGGCTGCCGCATCAGGCAGCGTGCAGGCAGCCTCTCGAATACCGGATGCAGTTTCGCGTAGTGATATGCACCCAGAAATGCCCCTACCGCATCCTTGCTGGTCGCAGAGGCATTCCCATCGATATGGTCGGCGAGATCGTTCCAATCGTCAGGCGGGCCGAAAATGAGCGCAACGGCACCTTCGCGCACCGCACCAAGCACGCCGCACAATTCCTCGGCGGGGTACGCCCGGATGGTGTTGGCCAAGGGCGGCACGATATGCACCGGCGCGGCCGGCCCGCCTTGCCTGACAAGACGGCGCAGCGGCGCGGCCCAACTGCCGGACGGCCCAATGACATGCACCTCTTCAGCGCTGGGCTCGGCTGAAGCGACCACGTGGAATTCGAGCGCGCTCTCACCCAACACGTTCATACCCTGCATCAGCCGCACGACAAATTTGTGGGTTCCTGGCGAGCCCGAGGCCGAGATGGCGCCGTTCCACAATTCTTTGCCCGAACGCGGCAGTTTGATGTTCCGTTTCTTCTTCCAGAGCACCTGGTCCGTCGGGCCGATAACCTGGAGTGAGAGGTCCGCCCGCCCTTGCGCGCGTGCCAGATTCACAATCAATACGCGCACCTTGACCTCCTGCCGCGGCACCAGATTCGTGCGCTCTGCCCGAATCAGCGGCCGGAGCTCCTGTTGGGAAGTCTTGAACGTCTCGAAAACTGCTTTCGGCCTGCGCCAGCGGTCGAGCACGCCCGCACAAAGCTCATGTCCGGCGTCGCAAAGCTGCGTGTAGCAGTAGCCCGCAAGTTTCGGATTGGCCATGAGCGCATCAATCTGATGCTGTACCGCATCGCATTGAAGCTCTTGGGCGGCGCGGGCAAACCCAGAAAAAGAGCCGAATATCCGATCCAATTCGCGCTCTTCAAAAGTCTGCATCGCGGCCTCGAGCATCCCGCGCACGAGCCGCGCATCTTTCAAATGCTCGACTTCCTCGCCGTAGTGCGCCAACACCTCCGGCAGGTCCTCGAGACCGCCAAACCCGAATTCCGACAAGAAGGCCAGCGCGTTCGGGTCACCGCTATGCTCGAAATACAGCTCGATCTCGCGGTCGACCGGCGCCCGCTGATAGATGTGCAGGTCGTCGTAGGTCTCGAATTCCTCGCGATACGGCCGGATCAGGCGCGAGAATTCCCGCGTCGTGTTGACGCCGCCCGAATCGTCGATGATGACCCGGCTCGGGTCGAGACTGCGCGCCAGCCTGGCCAAATCGTCTTTGATGAGTTGCGCGCCGCCATTCACCCTGTAGCCCGCATTGCCCGATTCATTCAAGATGCCCCACATCACCACGCTGGGATGGTTGCGGTCGCGCAGGATCATCTCACGCACCTCGCGCTCGCAACGATCGCGCATCCACCGCGAGTTCTTAATCCATCCGATGGGCGGTTCCTCATAAACCAGAAGACCGAGCTCGTCGGCAATATCCAGCGAGATGCGCGGCGGTGTCTTGATGTGCATGCGCACCATGTTGAAACCAGCCTCCTTGGCCAGTGTCAATTCGCGCCGCGCCAACTCTTCGCTCTCGGGGGCGGCCAGGGTGCGCGCATAGTCCGGCTGGTGCAGCACACCCTTGAGAAACAGCGGCTGGCTGTTTAGAAAAAAGCGGTTCTCCTTCACGGTGAACTCGCGCATGCCGAAACGAACGGCCGTTTCATCAACGGTCTCGCCATCCTCCAGCAATTGACACTGCAACGTGTACAGCTGCGGGGAATCCGGAGACCAACACACAAACTCAGGGAATTCGACGATGATTCGCCCCGGCGCACCCGAGGCAGTGTACGGCGTGCCCGCGATGCTCAGCCGCACCGAGCCCACGTGCGAGGCCATCACCGTTACCGCGATGCGTTTCCGCCG
>SLSB01000026.1 GCA_007130675.1 Candidatus Hydrogenedentota bacterium
GAGGGAAAACGCACGCAATTGTGCTGTCAGGGCCTAGCCTCCGACCGGTGGCGATGCCGCGGTTGCGGGCGCGCCGGTGTTCTCGAAACGTATCACTCCCGTCTCGTCCATGAAAAAAGTTCTCCGTCCGGTTTGGGGGGCTTGCGGGTCGGCGTTGCAGGTGTACGTCGGGGGCATCCCGCCGCCGCCTGCTACAGGAATCATCGTGAAGTTATAGCCTTGTTTGGAACCTGAGGCGAGCATCTCGTCGATGAACCCGGGCACGCCGCCTACCCCGTCTGGATCCTCTAACTGCGCCAGGGTGCCGTAGTCGCCCACGCCATCCCCGCTCGCATCCTGATAGCATCCGGCCTGAAAACTGATTTGTGCCGAGGACAACGTGCGCATCGCGCTGATCGCCGCGCTTTCATTGGCCGTGATACGGGCACGGATGAGACTCGGGATCGCGATCGCAGCGATAATCGCGATGATTGCTATCACAATCATGAGTTCCACCAAAGTAAAGCCTGCCTTCTTTACCATTTTCCCCACCTCCATCTGAGATTATGCCTCTTTATCCACTACCTGATACCAACGATGTGGCAATCCTTATGCCAAATGCGCCGTCTGGTTATAAGATATTTTTGTGTAATGCTTTATGCCTCACTCAGGGAAGGGTGGGGGGGCGTCAATTGACCTCGAATCGATGAATATCGGACAGAATGACGGCTTCCTTCGGAGCGAGTGCGACGGATTGGCCTGGGTGCCTTGCGCCGGAACCTTTTCCCGGAGAATACGCATAGATCACGGGACTGCCCATTCAGCGGGCAATGATGAAGCCGGAAGAAGCGGTTGAGCAGGGTTGTTGCAGGTTGCTGCGCGATTTCACAAATGCAAGAAGCATGTGATGCGGGCTCACCGCTCTGATGAAGGATTGAGAATCCTTCTCCCTCATGACGATTGCGCAGCAAAGGACCTCACTGCGGTTCGACGACGCGCGCCATCCGGCGCGGAGATGGAGCGTCCGGCCTCGTGGCGGACGTGCAGGGGGTGTAAGTACTTCTCAATGAGTGCCTTAGCGCTCAGCGGCAGAAAAAGTATCTTGCAAGAATAACCCCCTTCCCTTGTGGTTATTCTTGTGATATACTTCAGAAAACCACAATATATTGGGTAAGCGAGGCCGAGTTTGAACGGAATCAGGCGAAAAGTTCATTTTGTTGGGGTTGGCGGCATTGGGATGAGCGGCCTGGCCGAGATCCTGCTCAATCTGGGCTATGAGGTTTCGGGGACGGACCTCCAAGCGACTGCTATCACCGAGCGTTTGGTGAAGTGCGGTCTTTGCTTCTTCGAAGGCCACGACGCCGGGCACATTGGCGATGCCGAGATCGTGGTCATGTCCGAAGCCGTGCCCAAGGACAATGTCGAGGTCATGGCGGCAAAGCAACGCGGCACGCCCGTCCTGCATCGCAGCGAGCTGCTCGCCGATCTCATGCGTCTTAAGCCCAATGCCATCGCCGTCGGGGGCACGCACGGCAAGACCACGACGACCTCGATGATCAGCGCGATGTTCGAGCGGGCCAATTTCGGTGCGACCAGCATTGTGGGCGGCATTCTGCATCGCAGCGGCACCAATGCCCGGTGGGGAACCGGTGAATATCTCGTGGCGGAAGCCGATGAACACGACGGCTCATTCCTGCGCCTTCATCCGACAATTAGTGTGGTTACCAGTATCGATGCCGAACACCTCGAGTATTACGGCACGTTGGACCGCATCAAGCGGGCTTTCGTGGACTTCTGCAACGTCGTCCCGTTTTATGGTTTCTCGATTGTATGTCTGGATGACTCGAACGCGCGCAGTATACTGGACGAGATCGAGAGCGTTTGTTTGACGTATGGAACCACGGAAGGGGCATCGCTGCGCGGCGTCAATATCCGGCATTCCGAGGGCCAGCCGGACCAGCCCATGTCGGGGCGTCTCGCGGGCATTCGCACCAGCATTGACGTTATCAGCGACGATGAACGCCTCGGGGTGACCGGTCCCCTGGGCTCCCTCGAAATCAAGACGATGGGGCTTCACAACGTGCGCAATGCCTTGGCCGCGTGTTGCGTGGGGCTGTGTCTGGGCCTCCGGTTTCCCCACATTGCCGACGGACTGCGCATGTACGACGGGGTTCGCCGCCGCCTGCAGGTCTGTGGAGAACAACGCGGCGTGCTTGTGGTTGAGGATTACGCACACCACCCCACAGAAATCGAGAGCACCCTGGAGGCCGTCCGATGGCTTCGCCCATCGCGCATCATCGCGGTGTTTCAGCCCCATTTATTCAGCCGCACCAAATTCTTCTGCGAACAGTTCGCGCACGTGCTCAGCACCGCCGACCAGGCCATCGTGACGGACATCTATCCGTCTCGCGAAGAACCCATGCCGGGGGTTGACTCGGGGCTGATCGTCGACGCGGCCCGGGGGGGCGGGGCGCAAAACGTCCGCCTGGTGCAGGACATGAACGCGGTTCCCGGGCTGTTGGCAGGCGAACTCAAGTCGGGTGACGTCGTGCTTGTGCTGGGGGCCGGCAATATCAATGTGATCGCGAAACCATTGCTCCAAGAGCTGACAAGACAGCCATGAAACAACCGAAACAGCGGCGGAGTTCCTATCGGTCCCGCGGACGGCGGGCATCGCTCGCGCATGTGGGCCGGGCAGTCCGGTTCGTGTTGGTGTTCGGCTTGCTCTGGGGCGGCGGATATGCCTTTTCCCGCTATCTGCGCGAGTCCGAACACTACCGCGTCAAGCGCATTCGTGTGGATGGCACCTGGGGGCTTTCTCCGGAAACGGTCATCGAAGCGTCGAGCATCACCACAGCGGACAATATCCTTTTTCTGAATCCACGCGAGGTTGCCGGGCGTGTCGAAAGCCTGCCCCAAGTGAAGAGTTGCTCTGTAACCCGTATCTTTCCTGATGTGGTGGCGTTATCGATCGTCGAGCGGTATCCGTTGGCAGCAATTGTGGTCAACAACCGGATATTCGAGGTGGACGAGACAGGGATGGCCCTCGAGGAGATCATGCCCGGCGAGGATTACTATGGGCCTCTTATTACGCTCTACCCGCCCTTGGGCACCATTGCCCTCGGAGAGCCGGTCGAGCGCCCCGGGCTTCTCAAAGGCCTCAGCGTGTGGCGGGCCTTTTCAAAGACCGATATGGCGGCAGAGGTCGAGGTGTCCGAGTTGGCTGTGTTCAACGCCAACGACATTCGAATGTATTGCGATGACCTGGACTTCGAGATCCGCTGGGGGCGGGGCGGTCATGAGTTGCAGGCTGAACGCCTCGATATTCTCTGGAAGGAGTTAGCGGGCTCTCTGCCGTGCACGGAATACCTGGACCTCCGGTTTGGCCGGGACTTGGCCTGCAAGTGACTCGAACTGTGGACAGCAAAAACGGGATAGCATTTCAAAGCGAAGCGCGCCCGGGGCATGGGGACAACCGGGTACAACCATTGGGGAGAAAGAACCATGACGATCGGCATGTCTGATGAGTACCAGACGTTTGAGGACCGTGCGGTTATCAAAGTGTGCGGTATTGGCGGCGGCGGCGGCAATGCCGTGGGCCGTATGATCGAGGCCGGGTTGAAGGATGTCGAGTTCATCACCATTAATACGGATGCACAGGCACTCAAGTCCTCGCCCGCGGGTACCCGTTTACAGATTGGCTCGGGTGTCACCGGAGGTCTCGGGTCCGGCGCCAAGCCGGAAGTGGGCGAAAAAGCCGCCACGGAAGACCGCGAACGTATCGGCGAGGTCCTGCGCGGGGCGGACATGATCTTTCTCACGGCGGGTCTGGGCGGCGGTACCGGAACGGGCGCGTCGCCCATCATCGCGGAAGCCGCTCGAGAGACCGGTGCGTTGACCGTAGCCATTGTTACGCTGCCGTTCGGCTTCGAGGGTCCGCAGCGCCAGGAAAACGCCCTCCAGGGTCTGGGCGCCCTTGAAAAGCACGTGGACACTCTGATTGTGGTACCCAATGACCGCGTGGCCACTCTGTGCCAAAACAACATCTCCTTTCTGAATGCGTTTCGCCTCGCTGACGAGGTCCTGCATAACGGTGTGCGGGCCATCTCGGAGCTGATCACGGTGCCGGGGCTGATCAATCTCGATTTCGCGGATGTGCGCACCATCATGCAGGCACGCGGGCGCGCACTAATGGGCATCGGGACCGGCGAAGGCGAAAACCGCGCCGAGCATGCAGCCCAAGAGGCGATTGTGTGTCCCCTGCTCGAGCAATCGAATATCGAAGGCGCCACCGGCGTTATTGTGAATATCAAAGGCGGCTGCGAGATCGGAATGCGCGAGGTTCAACAAGCGGTGTCGATCGTTCAGAAATCGGCCCATCCCGAGGCGAACATCATCTTCGGTGCCGTCGTTGACGACGAAGAGCGCCCTGA
>SLSB01000238.1 GCA_007130675.1 Candidatus Hydrogenedentota bacterium
AGCCGATCATCGCGTACTGCAAGATTTCTCTGCGCGGATACGAAGCCGCCCTCATCCTCGAGCACGCGGGCTTCAACGATGTGCGCGTACTCGACGGCGGCATTGCCATGTGGCCCTACGAAAAGGTCCAGTTGCAGGCTCGAGGTCACGAGTTCGCGCGATGAAGACGCGGCATCATCGCTTTGCCTGCCCGTAGCCGCCGGTTTTATGTCGACTCCTGAACAGGGTATGATAACGCCTATGAATGACATGGACATGCCCGATCAGCTCGACACGCCCGAAAGCACGTCTTCCCCGCCGAAGCCTGTGTCGTACGGCCCGTGGAACGCGTTCACGGGGTCCGACTACGCCTTGGCAGCCCTTGGGGCGCTATTGACCCTGGCCGTGTATCTCAAAACGGTGGCCGTGACCGTGACGGGCGAAGACAGCGGCGAACTGGTGGCGGCGGCGGCTACCTTGGGCATCCCGCACCCTACGGGGTATCCGCTGTGGACCATGCTGGGTTTTGCTTTCACGCGGCTTATCCCGATTGGCGGTGCCGCGTTTCGCGTGAACTGTTTGTCGGCGTTTTTCGGCGCCGCCACGGTGTTTCTGGTCATTCTCATTGTCATTCGGCTTACGCGCAGCCATCTGGCGGGACTTGCCGGCGGGCTGGCCCTGGCGTTTTCGCGCGAGTTCTGGGAACAGAGCGTTATCGCTGAGGTCTACACCCTCAACGCGTTCCTCTTTGCCTTGTGCATCTTAATTCTGCTGGCTTGGCGCGAATCGCGGCGAGACGGGCTGTTGCGATGGTTCGCCCTGATATGGGGCCTGAGCCTGACCAACCACAGCACCATGGCGATGGTCGCGCCGGTGTTCGGGCTGTATGTGCTGGCTATCGAACCGGGCATCTGGCGCCGGTTCAAACTGCTGGCCTCGCTGGCGGGGCTGGCACTGCTCGGGTTCTCGGTCAATCTCTATTTGCCGATCCGCTCGGCGGCAAACCCGCCCATGGATTGGGGAAATCCCGAAACCCTGCAGGGGTTTTGGGAGGTGCTCACGCGCCGGCAGTACCAGTTTATGTTTACCCAACACCCCCGCTCGATTGGGCGGTTTGCCGGGCAGGTAGGAGCATTTTCGCGCGACTATGTGCGCGAATTCACGCCGGTCATCGCCTGGCTGCCTCTGGTAGGGATTGCAAGTCTCTGGCAAAGCCGCCGAAGCGCGGTATTGCTTCTCGTAGGTTTGTTCGCAACCGTGGTATTCGGGTTCATGCTGCTCATCAATTATGAACTGACGCACGAGCGTCTGTGGATCATGAGTACCCATTGGATTCCCGCATATGTGGCCGCGGCAATCCTCATTGGGGCTGCGGTGCATGCGCTCGGGAAGCCGTTCCGGCGGCCCGAGTGGGTGCGTCTTCCACTCGCGGCCGTGTGCGCGGTGCTTCCACTCCTCGAGCATTACGAACACAACGACCGCTCCGAAGACCGGCTTGTGCTGGACTATGCCGTAAACATTATGAACACCATCGAGCCCAACGCGGTCTATTTCGCACCCGAGGACCACGCGCTGTTTCCACTCGTCTATTTGCAGATAGTCCAAGGCATGCGTCCGGACGTTTTTCTGGGCAACAAGTATGGCTATATCGACCCGGTGTTCCGCCACTACCTCTCCGAGGAGGAGCAGGCCCGGGCGGGCACCTTTCTCACCCAGCGGCAGCGCAACCGCGCGTTGCAGCGCTTCATCGAAGAGACCTCGCGGCCCGTGTATTTCAGCCATCGGGCGATGATTCCGCCACTGCCCAATCACGACGTTGTCAATGCCGGGCTTCTGTACCGAATTGTGCCCCGCGGCCACACCTTCGCCGATGCCGAAATCTGGGACCGGTACCGCTGGAACGGAAGCGCTCTAATGGACGCCGGAATCGACGGAGACTGGTCACACGCGTTGATTGCCTTCGATTATTTCTTTGCCATTGGGCGCGCATTGTTGGATGACCACTCATTGAATGACGCACTCGATGCCTTCGAGCTGGCGGCACGCGCGGTCGGGCACCAGGCCGAATGGCTGAACGATATCGCTGCTGAATGTGCCCGGCACGGGCTTCTCGATGCAGCGGAGATGTACCAGCGCGAAGCCCTTGCCCAGGCGCCCCGCGCCACATATCTGCGAAGAAACCTTGCGCGCACGCTTATGCTGCGAGGCAACTGGCACGAAGCGCGTGATCATATCGAACAGGTGCTGTCTGAAGACCCCGAGGACTACGCGGCATTGCGGTTGAGCGCACAGGTTTTGCAGGAACTCGAGGAATTCGCTCTGGCGCTCGCACGTCTTGACCGGGCGGCGCGTCTACGGCCCGGGCATGCCTCGATTTACCGCGAAATGGGCGCCATTTACCGTGAGCACAAAGACGACGCGGAAGCCGCCGCGCGTTTCGAGGAAAAGGCCAAACGCATCGAGACGCGCAACAAGCCCATGCCGGGCCCGCCCCGTGAGCTTCCTCGGAACCGCCGCCAAGGCGGCACGGCGATATAACGCGACAGGGTGCCCGCCTCTGCCGCTTTTTTAAATGGTAGCGCAAGTGTCTCGCCTGCATTCTTTCGCTGCGGCACGGTCACCACACACTTCGAGGTGGCTTGAGCATCTCGCTCATGATTCCCCAACTCCTTTTCCGCGCCAGAACGGAAAGCGGGGTTTCCAGCCCGCCCATAAATCACCAGCGGATGCAATTCGTTCTCCTGAGAGTCTCGACAAGCTGCCATAAGAGACCGCGGCGCGGCTGTCGAACGCCCTCTCCGGAAGGAAAAACAAGTAAGGCGGCCATGCTGGCCGCCGTCTCTCAATGGGTGGGCCAGGAGCCCCACCCTCCGTTCCAGGCCGGACGCTACGGTAAGGGGACAAAGCCTCGTGTGCACACTTCCTATTCCGGGGGCAGCAGAAACAGCCGGCCGTCGCCCGCGCCGAGCGATATCTGAAGTCCTTCCATCTCGGGGCTGTCGTCGATGACCGGGGCCAGTTCACCGGTGCGTTTGTCTACCTCGATGACCTGTTCAGCGGGCACGTCGAATGCAACGGTCGGCCACGCGGTGTATGCAAACCGGTAGTTGTTGAGCAGGACGGCGCGGCGCCCGTCGGCATGGCGAAACACGCCCACGAGATATTCGTGGGGCGGGTCATACGATGAACGGGTGATGTTGACGACCGGCGTGCCCTCGAGGACAATCTCGGGGTCGTCGCCTGCTTCTTCGGATATCCGGTAGACGCCAGTGCTGGTGAGCTGCATCAAAACCGGGCCGAGGTTCTTGAGTTCGGCGTTGATGCGTTGGGCTTCGTAGTAATGGCGCGTGCGGCGGCCGTCGCGCGCGATAATGGCTCCGCCTTTCGGAAACTCATGGCTCACTGGAGTGTAGTAACAGAAGTAGAGCACCCCTTTCGCGCCATACGCCAGCGACGTGTAGATCTGCCAGCGGACCTGCCCTTCGGTGGGGTCCGTATGGGGGCCGTAGGGCATGATATTGAAGAAATTCCAGAAGGGAATGTCATGTTCGAGGGCGTATTTCCGCATCACCTCGAGGTCGTTGCAGTATCCCTCTCGACCGTCGCGGCCGGGGTGAAAGATCGGATAGTGGTCCATGCTGAGGACGCCCGGTTCGAGCGTCTCGACAAACAGGCGCACGTGCTCGTCGTAGGTGGGTGTTCCGAGTTGTTCTTCGCTGGCATAGCTGGGAAACAGGTTGATGTAATTGAGTCTTCCAGGTCTCGCGCGGCGGATAGCGTCGGCCAGCTCGCGCAACGCGGGAAAATCGGCCGCGCTGGGTTCGTCGCGCAGGGCATAGCCCCACAGGGCGGCGCCGTCGGGCAGATCTTCGGGCGCGATCCCGTGAATCGGTGCAATAAGCCGTAGATCGTATTTCTCGCACAAGGCCAATTGCTGCGTGACCTTCTCGACGCCGGTGCCCCCGAACCCGCCGATGACCAGCGTAAAATTGGCTTCCGCCAGCTCCTGATAGCGCTCATCGGCTCGCTCATCAAGCGGCGGGTCCACCCACAAACCGATGGCAAACCGGTCTTGCACAAACTGGTCCGCGGCCGAGGCGGTTTCCGAGAACGCCAGCGTCACGAGAAGAGCGATGACAGCAACCCAGTTGAGACAGTGCATGACGGCATCTCCTTTTCTCCGGGCACGGTGATCACCCGGCCGGTTTTCGAGGCCTTCGCGGCCGCAAGCATTACCCCGAGGCTTCGCAGCGCGTTTGCGTATCATATGCCACGGCAAAGGCCGTAGTCCAAAGAAGTGGACATGCGCCCACCCTCTTAGCCCATGCCGGAGAAGCCCGGACTCGAACTGGTTTGAGCGGTCCGACAAGTCTGACTTGTCTGACCTGTCTGACCCGTCTGACCCGTCTGACCCGTCTGAC